>CAKZHE010000222.1 GCA_936920195.1 uncultured cyanobacterium
TCGGATGACAAAGCGAGGCAGAGCCTCGCGATTCGGTTCCCAGGCAGAGCCTAGGAACCAGTTCAACCAGTTCAAGGCAAGTGAGAATATCGAACACGGTTATTGCATGAATAAAGTTGCTTAAAAACTCGTATAGTCAACAGCCTAGGCGCTACCCCTACACCACAAATGATTCAGACGCACTATATATAGTATTTGCCTAAGTCTTATAAATTTAACTTCCCATTGCAGGAGAAATATTTTGCGTGCAAACCCTCATTATTGATAATTATGATTCCTATACATTTAATCTATATCAAATCATTGCTGAAATCAACGGAAAACCACCTTTAGTTATTTACAACGATCGCATCAATTGGGACGAGCTTCAGCAGCTTACCTTTGACAATATCGTAATCTCTCCCGGTCCCGGTCGTCCAGATAATTCTCAAGACTTCGGGATTTGTCGCCAAATTCTCCAAAACCTCAATCTTCCCATCCTGGGTGTTTGCCTGGGACATCAAGGACTAGGCTACTGGTATGGTGGAAAAATAATTCATGCTCTAGAAATTCGCCACGGGAGATCGAGTCCAGTTTATCACCATCAGTCGGAATTATTTCAAGGTATTCCTAGCCCCTTTTCTGTGGTGCGCTATCATTCCCTATTGGTGGCAGAAACATTGCCTGATTGTCTAGAAAAGACTGCTTGGACAGCAGAAGGATTTGTGATGGGATTGCGCCATCGTCAAAAGCCCTTTTGGAGCGTACAATTTCATCCGGAATCAATTTGTACTGAATATGGACGGAATTTATTAGAAAATTTTTGGAAAATTACTCAGAACTTTATTCAACCCGAATCCAAATATCCTCCAAAAGCTCAGTGGAATGGATATGAAAACCTTTCTGCCCTGCCGATACCTCGTCCACCAGTGACTCCTAAACAGCAATGGCAAGTTTGCAGCCAAAAATTGAATTTTTATGTCGATGCAGAACAAGTTTTTATGCACTTATTTGCCGAACAGCCAAATAGTTTTTGGCTGGATAGCAGTCGAGTGGAAACAGGAATGGCTCGCTTTTCTTTTATGGGGGATAGCAACGGTGAAAATAGTTTGCTGGTGAGATATTATACCCAAACCAAAGAGTTAACAATTCTCCAATCTGGGACAGTAACTCGCTGCCATGAAAGTATTTTTGCATATCTGAATCGAGAACTGGCAAATCGCCATTGTGAATCGGAACAACTGCCCTTTGATTTTAATTGTGGGTTTGTGGGTTATTTCGGTTATGAACTGAAGGCAGAATGTGGCGCTGAATTAGTTCATCCTTCTTCCTTGCCAGATGCCATCTTTCTCTTTGCTGATAGGATGATTGCTTTCGATCATCAGGAACAAGAAATTTATTTACTTTATCTTGCGCCTAAAGACGAAATTGGTTTAGCGGAAACTTGGTTTAAATCAACTATTGAAAAGTTGTTGCATTTGCCACCTTTACCGCCAGTTGTGCCAACAAGTTGTAAACATCAAGTAATTTTTCGCTTAAGTCGGCCTTACCAAACTTATATTAATGATATTCAAACTTGCTTGCGAAAAATCTATGAAGGAGAAAGTTATCAAATTTGTTTGACCAATCATTTAATTACCGATGCTACTCCCGATCCTTTAACATTTTATCGCAATTTGCGAGAAATTAATCCTGCACCTTACTCAGCTTTTCTCCGGTTTGAAGAGATAGCGATCGCCTGTTCTTCTCCCGAACGATTCCTAAAAATTGATCGCCAAGGTTGGGTAGAAACTAAACCCATTAAAGGTACTTGCAAACGTGGTCAAAATCCTCAAGAAGATCTGTTCTTACGAGAACAACTACGACATAGTGAAAAAGACCGATCTGAAAACCTAATGATTGTGGATTTATTACGCAACGATCTAGGGCGAGTTTGTCAAATTGGTAGCATCCATGTCCCCAAACTAATGGATGTGGAAACCTATGCCACAGTCCATCAAATGGTTACCACAATTCGCGGTCAATTGCGTCCAGATCTCCAAGCTACTGATTGCATTAAATGGGCATTTCCCGGTGGTTCGATGACTGGCGCACCGAAAATTAGAACCATGCAAATTATTGATCGTTTGGAGCAGGAAGCCAGAGGAATTTATTCTGGTACAATTGGTTTCTTAGGATTGAATGGTACTGCCGATTTCAATATTGTCATTCGGACAGCAGTATTCACTCCAAATCGTACTTCTATTGGGATTGGAGGGGGAATTGTCGCCCTATCCAATCCCCAAACAGAATTTGAGGAAACCCTGCTCAAAGCTAACGCCTTAATTCAGGCAATGATGCTCACTGTTGGCGGAGAGTTTCAGCCTAATCATTATTTTATATGTAACGCCTAGATCTGCCGATATATTTGATGATCCAATTGGTAAACTAGCGATCGCCGAAATCCCCTTAAAACTTGTTATCATAAATCTAGGTACTAAGGAGATAACTCGATGGATACCGTCAAGTCCTATCAAGCAGTAATCAAGCAAGTAATTAGTGAATATGCTAAATTGCGACCTTCTCATGGCAACATTCATCTAGAGCCTATATTTGATGACATTAACAATCGCTATGCACTGATGCAATTTGGTTGGGATAGAGAGCGTCGGGTTCGTGGTAATTTAATTTATGTGAGAATCGAGAATAGCAAGGTTTTAATTGAGTATGATGGACTTGAAAGGGGAATTACTCAAGACTTAGTTCAAAATGGTATTCCTGAGCAAGATATTATACTTGCCTTTTTGCCTGAATCCCAAGCTGCTAGTATAAAATGATGCAACCTGAGCTATTTGATTTTGTACCTTATGTGACTGACGAAGAGCAAGAAGAACTAGAGACAGAATTTGGTTCTCCATCAGACTATGAAGATGAGGAGTGTATTGATATGACTAATTGGGTGAAACATGGCAATAGAATTTCGTAGTAATGCTATATAATCGTAGGTTGGGTTGCGCGACAGCAAAACCCAACAAACCACTGATAAATGTTGGGTCTTCACTATTGTTACAACCCAACATAAGGGTATTACCACTGCCGTAATTAGTCATTTTATTGATTTTTCATTCCTGAGAACCAAGCGAGGCAGAGCCTCTGAGTGTCTGTTCCCAGGCTGGAGCCTGGGAAACAGTTAAGTTAAAATATTTTTTAGGAGGAAATTGTGTCTGACAAGGATTTACAACAAATTCAATCGCTGCAATTTACCGATTTGGCGGCGGCGAATCGGTTGCTGAAGGAGTTTTTAAATACTAATTTGCCCTTTGGAGTGCAGGAAGTGACGCTTCGCCCTTTGGCGGTATCGTTGAATTCCATTAATGGTTTTTTAACGACAGATGAGGGTGAAAAACTATTTTTCAAAACCCATATTGAACCACAAAGCATTATTCACGAATACTATAATTCGGGAATTCTGGCAGAAGCTGGCTATCCAGTCATTCAACCAATTTTTAGTTCAACGGAGTGGGGGAAGCAACTATTAATTTATCAGTTTTTTGATTTTCCTTCCCTGTTTAATGTTGTCCGAGATTTGGAAACTCAGCAAAGGCAGGATGCTGAAACAATTGTGGCTATTCAAGAACAGGCGGATGAGCTGCTTTGGCAAATTTATCGGCAAACGCTGCAACCTTTAACGGTGGAAGAAAATGCCAATAGTCCGATACATCAGTTATTTTACCATCGACTGACTGGGGGCAGATTTGTCAGCTTTTATCGGGGAACAGAAATGAAGCTGCCAGGAATGACGATCAATTTTGATCGGTTGGCAGAAATGAAATGGCAGATTAATCAAGTAGAATTTCAAGATAGTTTAAATCAACTTGTGGAAAAGGCGATTGAGCGGCTAAATCCGTCTAAAGGTGATGGTTTGTCGGTGGTAGGACATGGGGATGCCCATAATGGGAATGTGTTTCTGGATGGGGATAATCATAGTTTAATCTATTTCGATCCGGCTTTTGCTGGTCGTCATTCGCCTTTCTTGGATTTGACAAAACCGTTATTTCATAATGTGTTTGCCATTTGGATGTATTTCCCCCAGGAAATTGCCAAGGATTTAAAGATTAAATGCGAAGTTGTAGGCGATACAATGGTGGTGGAACATGATTTTGTGCCAACGGCGGTGCGAGTGGCTTTGTTGCGCTCAAAGTTAGAACGAGTGCTGTATCCTTTGGTAAGGGAGTTACAACAGAGGAATTGCTTAGAGTCAGGATGGCGAGAGGATTTGAAGTTGGCGCTATTTTGCTGTCCTTTCTTAACGATGAATTTAAGCGATCGCCAAAAGTTTCCTCCTGAAATTACCCTATTAGGTTTGGCGATGTCAATAGAGATGGGCAGCACAAGTTTGGGAGAAGCTCGCAGTTTATTAGATGCGGAATTAGATCGTGCCATTAATCAGTTAGGAAATTAGTAGAGCCAGTAGGGTGCGTTAGCGATAGCGTAACGCACCGTTAACAGTTAGGCGGTGCGTTACGCTGCCGCTAACGCACCCTACAGATTTATGATTCATTTAGATAGGCGATAGAGAAAAATCATGGAGAAGGCAATCGAAAACTTAAAGTTATTAATTTTTGACTTGGATGGGGTAATTACCAGCGAAAGTAAGTATTGGAATACGGCTCGCTTGACGGTTTGGGAATTGATTTGCAGTCCAAGTTATCTGGGCATAAGTAACTATTTTGGGGCAAGTCCAAATGTGGCGACGAGATTAGATGAGATTGGCGACAAGATTATCTCGAAGAGTTTTATTTACGAATTGAAAAGTCGCGCCATTAACTCTAATTGGGATTTGACTTTTTTTGTGGTTTGTCTGCATCTGGTAGGAATTGTCAGCCAAATTAAAGCATCTTCCGGGGAGGCTTGGCAGGAAGTTCTTAATCAAGATATGCCTTTGTCACAAAAGTTGCCAGAGTTGGGGAAATTAATCAACCAAAAAGATTATAACTGGCAACTGAGCGATCGCGCCATTTCCCAATTTTGGAATGCCACGCAATCCTTGACAGGCGCAGCCGTTTTAGACTATGTAAATTACTTCGTCAACCAAGAGTTAGGAGCCAAGATTAACTGTTTCGATCCTAAAGGAGAATTATGGCAACTTTGCTATCAAAATTTTCAGGATTGGTATGAGGGGAAAAAAGGTTATATCCTTCCCGATGATGAAACAGTTTTAGTTGTTGACCAGATTGCGGCGACACTGCAAACTTTGTATAATGGCGGTTATAAGTTGGCGATCGCTACTGGCAGACCACGCCAAGAAGTAATTGCTCCGATGGCGGCTTTAGGCTTGCTACAATATTTCGATTCGGAGCGGATTGTCACCTACGATGAAGTTTTGGCGGCAGAAGCAATGGTGACAGATAGCCATCCAGGAATTAAACTGGGCAAACCCCATCCTTTCATTATCTTCAAAGCCAGTCATCCCGATATCAGCGTTGGGGAATTATTGGCAAAGGATTTTCAATTCAATCATCGCCAGGAAATTGCTTATATTGGCGATGCCGGGAGCGATGTGGTTGCCGCGAAAACTGCTGGTTGTCTGGCAATTGGGGTATTGACAGGTTTTGGTGACGGCGATGCCAAAGCCAAAAAAAGACAAATGCTGGGGGATTTAGGCTGTAAGATTATTTTAGATAGCATCCTAGATTTACCGGAATTATTGGGGGTGAAGCGTGCCTAGAGACATTACCGATTTGGTGAGCGAACATATTAAATCTTTAAGTGCCAAACAACCAACTCCCCCCAAAACCGAGGATGCCATTCGTTTAGATAAAGGGGAATTACCCTATCCTCCATCTCCCATTGTAGTCCAGGCGATCGCCCAAGCTGCCAGCACGATCAATCGCTATCCTGAAATCTTAGGTGGCTCGCTCCGAGAAAAATTAGCTGTCTATACTGGAGTCAATCCCAACCAAATTATCATTAATAATGGTTCTGACGATTCCATCGAATTAATTTTAAAAGTTTTTGTCCAACCAGGGGATGAAGTGATATTGCCAATTCCCACTTTTTTCATTTACGATTTTGCTACCAAATCTGTCGGCGGTATCCCCATAAATGTTCATCGTACCGAAGATTTTGGTTTGGATGTAGAGGCGATTCTAGCCAAAGTTACCCCGCGCACTAAAGTTTTATTCATTGCCAATCCGAATAACCCCACCGCCAACCTAGTGCCGAGGGAAATTCTAGTAGAAATTCTGAATCGGATTGATTGTCTGGTGGTGGTGGATGAATGTTACTATGAATTCTGCCAAGAGACAATCATTGATTTGCTGGATAGTTATCCTCATCTAATTATTTTACGCAGCCTTTCCAAAAGTTTTGGTTTAGCGGGAATCAGGGTAGGTTACGGAATTGCCAGTGAAACCATTATCGATTATCTTTACCGCGCCGCCCAATTATTTCCCGTGAATAAACTGGCGTTAGTGGCAGGAAATGCCGCTTTAGATGACCAAGCATATATTATCGCTAATATTGAGCAAATTCACCGGGAAAAGCAACAGTTAATTTCCAAGTTGCAGCAACTAGGTTTTGTCGTTTACCCCTCGGCAACCAATTTTATCTTTGTCAGCAGCAAACCTTTAGGCATTACTTCGCGAGATTTGCTAGAGTTTTTAAAAACCAAAAATGTCTTTTTGGCAGACTTCGGCTTAAAGCAAGGATTAGATGATGGCTACTTCCGAATATCTGTTGGCACAACTAGGGAAAATCAAGTATTATTGGAGAAATTGTCAGATGCGATCGCATCATTGTAATCCCAAATATCCTATTGGCGGTGGTGCGACAGCAAAACCGAACAAACCATAGAAGTCAACGCGCTTTTATCGTTTGTCTAATAAACTAAGTCCTCTGAAGAGGACTGAATAACAAAATTTCCGCAGTTCTTTTATTAACCAGGACTTACGCAACACCTCTATTAGTAGGGTGTGTTAGCGCAGCGTAACGCACCATAAACGCTATATGAGGAGCAAATGCGTAAGTCCTGTTAACATTACTTGATATACGCGATCAGGACTTACGCAACTATCCTAGAAATAGGGGCAACCACGGGGGGATTGCCCCTACAAAACACTATATATAGATGGTTTGCGTAAGTCCTGTTAAAGTTATCTACAGGTTATTTGGGTTACAGTGTTGACAGGAAATCCCAATCAGAAGGGTTGTCAGAGGAATCAGAAGTTTCTGGCAACTCCTCGGCTTTTTCCGGCAATTCTTCAGTTTTTTCTGATAGTGTTGCCGCTTTCTCTGGTAACTTTCCAGTTGACATCAAAGATTGATAATCTCCCGAATCCACCCATTTTAAAAGTTCTGCCATCCGCATCACTACCCAGGTAAAATGAGCATCCATAAAACTGAAAATTTTAGTTACTCGATCTAAATTATCTAAATTCAGTGTCATCAAAGTCCGAGCTTGAGCTTCAAAATCCTTAATTGTATCTTCCTTTAAATATTCTTCCGGCAATCCACCTAATTTCATCAAAGCGGTAATAGCCACATCAAGATTTTGACAGGCGAGTAAACCAGCGCGATCGCAGGTAAACTTAGACATCACAGTCCAATTCATTAAGGCAACTTCTAAGCCATTGACGGCAATACCTCCCAATCCAAAAGTGGTACTACTAATCAATTCTTTAATTAAGGGCATGGCTGAAGCTATTTGTTGATAATTAATATAGCTCCCTTTCACCCGCAATAATTCATGTCCAAACGCAAATAATAATTCTTCAGGAGATAACCATTCCATCCCCTCTAAATTGATGCCGACAATCGGTTTTTCTACCCCAATACTATAGGTATTAATTCGTCCCATTCCCGGCGAAAGATATAGTTCTGGGGATGGATTGACATCTAAAATTTCACAGGTTTCAATAAAAGTATCATAGAGTTTGGGAAAATTTCGAGGCGTAACCTGAAACCGACTGCTTAAGATTTGAGTTCTGAGCAGTCGATCGATCCCATATTCATTAACTTTGTTCAAGACTAGGGATAATCCCGGCATTTTCTCCAAAGATGCTAAAGCCTTGGCATCGAAGGGATGTTGATAAATTTTAGGACTAAATCTAATTAAACGTTTATTCATTGATGCCACAGATAATAGTACCACGAAGGAAATCTTGCATACCCTTTATCGGGCGGCTAAGAAGCCCACATCATACCTGTACTCAGGTTGATGTGGGCGTATGTCACCATTGTACCGCTAATGATGTCAGGTGAATTTGAACAGGACTTACGCAACTATCCTAGCAATAGGGGCAACCACGGGGGGATGGTTGTTGAGCTTGTCGAAACATTGCCCCTACAAAACGCTATATATAGAGGCTCTGCGTAAGTCCTGTTGAAGAAATTTTACTTTTTTGTCATAATAAAAATTAGACCCTAAATTTTGGTTCATTAATATGTATTCTTCCCATACTTTAGCAGACAGCAATTTAATCCATCAAAAGCCTGCGATCGTGCTTTTGGAAAATATTTGTAAGGTCTATGGCGTTGGCGATACGGAAGTTCGCGCTCTTGCGGGGGTAAATTTATCCGTGGAAGAGGGCGAGTATTGCTCGATTATGGGTGCTTCTGGTTCTGGTAAATCCACCGCGATGAATGTGATTGGTTGTTTGGATCGTCCGACTTCTGGACATTATTATTTAGATCGGGTAGATGTCTCCCAATTAGTCGATGCGGATTTAGCCAGAATTCGTAATTTGAAATTAGGATTTGTGTTTCAACAATTCCATTTGTTACCGCAATTAACCGCCCTGGAAAATGTGATGCTGCCGATGGTTTATGCGGGGGTGGCAAGTAATGAAAGACGCGATCGCGCGATCGCTGCTTTGACTAGAGTTGGTTTAGCCAACAGGTTGAATAATCGCCCCAATCAGCTATCGGGAGGACAACAACAACGGGTAGCGATCGCGCGAGCAATTGTCAATCGTCCTGTCCTATTATTAGCTGATGAACCCACCGGAGCTTTAGATTCCAAAACTACCCAAGAAGTCATGGACATTTTTACAGAATTAAATGAAAGTGGTATTACCATTGTTATGGTAACTCACGAACCAGATGTCGCACGCCAAACCCGGAGAATTGTTTGGTTTCGAGATGGGGAAGTTATCCATGCCAACTTAGCGCCAGAAGACATTGCCGGAATTGCTGGCTAAAGGAGTATTCCCAATTAACACTCCCATTACTCGTTCCCAGGCTCTGCCTGGGAATGCCCATTGAGAGGCTCTGCCTCGGATGATAACCAAGCGAGGCAGAGC
>CAKZHE010000223.1 GCA_936920195.1 uncultured cyanobacterium
CTAGATGGAGACACAGAAACTGCATGAACAAAAAGCCCCTAAAAAGGCACAAAGTCAACAGCCTAGGCTCTGCCTCGGATGACAAAGCGAGGCAGAGCCTCTCGATTCGGTTCCCAGGCAGAGCCTAGGAACCAGTTCAAAGTAAGGATGTATAATATCAAATTTCACTCTTTAAATTGAGAAACCGTTGGCACAGGAGCCTCTGCCACCACAACAGATTTACGGCGCTTTTTCTTCTTCCCTAACCTCTTCCGCAAACCTTCCATATAGAGATAAAACACAGGGGTAATATACAAAGTTAGCAACTGAGAAAATAATAACCCTCCCACTACTACTAAACCTAAAGGACGACGAGACTCGGCTCCTGCTCCTAAACCGAGGGCAATTGGTAAAGTTCCCATCAGCGCCGCCATCGTCGTCATCATAATTGGGCGAAATCTAACTATGCAAGCTTCATAAATTGCATCGTAGGGTTTTTTATGCTCATTTTTCTGGACATCCAGGGCAAAGTCAATCATCATAATGCCATTTTTCTTGACAATCCCCACCAAGAGAATAATCCCGACAAAACCATAAATATCTAAATCAACTTGGAACAGCAATAAAGTTAACAAAGCGCCAATCCCAGCCGAGGGTAAACCAGAAAGAATAGTTATCGGATGAATAAAGTCTTCGTAGAGAATTCCCAACACAATATAAATGACCACAATGGCAATTATCACCAGTAAGCCTAATCCTTGCAGCGATGCCGCAAAAACTTGGGCTGTGCCTTGAAAACTGGTAGTGATAGTTGTTGGTAAAGTTTGACTGGCAATCTTTTTAACAATCTCAATTCCATCGCTGAGGGATATCCCCGGTTTGAGGTTAAAAGAAATTGTCACCGATGGCAGTTGTCCAATATGATTTACAGTCAGTGGTCCGACATCTCTGGAAACCTTAGCTAAAGTTTCCAGAGGAACCAATTGACCATTATTAGCCCGAATATATAGTAAAGAAAGTGCTTCTGGCTCAGTTTGATATTCGGGTTCCAATTCCATAATCACTGCATATTGATTATTGGGAGCGTAGATAGTGGAAACTTGTTCCGAACCATAGGCATTTTTCAAAGCATTTTGAATTTGCTGAAAACTAATTCCTAAAGTAGCTGCCTGTTCTCGGTCAATATCAAGTTTAACTTGGAGATTTTTTAATTGTAAGTCACTGGTAACATCCTGAAATTCTGGTAAATCTCGCATTTTTGCCGCTAGTTTAGGCGCAGCATCATAGAGTTCTTTAGTATCTGAACCCTGGAGCGTCAATTGATAAAGAGATTTAGTTAATTGTCCGCCAATCCGAATAGTAGGCGGATTTTGTAAGAAGGCTTGAATGCCTGGGACTGTAGCTAGTTTGGGACGCAATTCTTGAATGATTTTGTCTACGCTAGGACGCTCGGAGCGCGGTTTTAAACGCATAAATATCCGTCCAGCATTGGCTGATGAATTCGGACCTCCTGCTCCCACACTGGATGTAAAAGATTCTACATGGGGATTTTTGCTAACAATAGCTGCTAAAGCTTGTTGGTGGCGCACCATCGATTCAAAGGAAATATCTTGGGCAGCTTCAGTAATGGCTAAAAGTTGTCCGGTATCTTCATTGGGAATAAATCCTTTAGGGACAATATTAAATAAAAATACGGTGACAATTAATAAACTGAAAGAAGCAATCATTGTGGTTTGGCGGTATTTTAAAACCTTTTGCAAACTGCCTTGGTAAATCTCCAGCATCCAGTCAAAAAAGTGCTCAGAAATCTCATACAAACGATTGTGCTTTTGGGTATGGGGCGGACGCAGAAAGCGACTGCAAAGCATCGGGGTGAGGGTAAGGGAAACAAACCCAGAAACCAAAATTGCTACCCCAATAGTGACGGCAAATTCCCGAAATAACCGTCCGAGAATTCCTGCCATAAATAGCATGGGAATGAAGACGGCAACGAGAGAAATCGTCATGGATAAGATGGTGAAACCAATTTCTTTGGCTCCATTCAGGGCGGCTTGCATTCTGCTTTCGCCCATTTCCATGTGGCGAACTATGTTTTCCAGCACAACAATGGCATCATCAACCACGAAACCGACGGAAAGGGTTAAAGCCATTAAGGAAAGGTTGTCGAGGGAATATCCCAACATATACATGACGGCAAAGGTGGCCACCAAGGACATAGGAACGGCTAAACTAGGAATAACTGTGGCGGATAAATTGCGGAGAAAAAGAAAGATAACGAGAACAACTAAGCAGATGGTGAGTAATAAAGTAAATTTAACGTCGTTAACGGAATCGCGAATGGATTCGGAGCGGTCATAAAGGAGATTCAGATTAACGGCGGCGGGGATTTGTTCGCGGAATGTAGGTAAAAGTTTTTTAATTGATTCGGCAACTTCAACGGTGTTGGTTCCGGGTTGACGTTGGACTGATAAAGTAATAGAACGAGTATCGTTAACCCAACTAGCAATACGATTATTTTCAACGCTATCAATTACTTTGCCAATGTCTTGCAGTTGAATGGGGGAATTGTTCCGATAAGCGACAATTAGAGAACGATAAGCAGCCGCATTGGTTAATTGTCCATTAGTTTGAAGGGTAAAACCTTGATTTTTACCAGAAAGGGTTCCGGTGGGTAGGTTAACATTATTTTGAGCGATCGCATTCTTAACTTCATCTATCCCAATCCCCCGCAAAGCCATCGCTTGAGGATCTAGTTGAATCCGGACAGCATATTTTTGTGCGCCCAGAATTTGCACCTGCGCCACTCCATCCACCATCGACAACCGTTGAGCAATTAGGGTGTCAGCATATTCATTAACTTGGGAAAGGGGTAAGGTAGGCGAACTTAAAGTTAAATAGATAATTGGTTGATCGGCTGGATTGACTTTTTGATAGGATGGGGGTGCAGGCATATCGGCGGGTAATTGCCGAGTGGCTTTGGCGATCGCCGCCTGAACATCTTGCGCCGCCGCATCAATATTCCGGTTAAGATTAAATTGCAAAGTCACTTGCGTACTGCCCAAGGCACTGGTAGAATTCATGGAATCTAAACCAGCGATCGCCGAAAATTGTTTTTCTAAGGGCGTGGCTACTGCCGATGCCATAGTTTCGGGGCTAGCACCGGGCAAACTTGCCGAAACTTGAATGGTGGGAAAATCCACATTCGGCAAGTTGCTCACAGGCAGCAATTGATAACTCATCAATCCAAAAATTAACATCCCCAGCATCACCAAAGTGGTCATAACTGGGCGGCGAGTGAAAAGTTCGGGAATATTCATTATTTGGCCTCCTTTTCCTCAGCCTCATTAACTGTCACTTTTGCCCCCGGTACTAACTTCAAAATCCCATCAGTAACCACTTGTTCGCCCGGATCTAATCCTGTCTCAATTACCGCTTCATTATTAATAGTTCGGCTGACAACTACAGGTTTAATTTCTACCGTGGAATCCGGTGTCAGCACATAAACAAATTGCCCCTTTTGACCAGTTTGCACTGCTTGGGATGGAATGGCGATCGCTTTTGATTCCGTTCCCAAAGTCAGCACCACATTGACAAACTGTCCAGGCCACAATCTAGTATCAGTATTATCAAAAGTCCCTTTCAGTTTCACCGTTCCAGTAGTGCTATCCACCGTATTATCAATAAAGGTCAACTTTCCCCGAATCGGATGGGCTTCATCTTTCCCCAGAATCGCTTCAACTTTCAGATTTCCTGTCTGCATATAACGTCGCACTTCCGGTAATTTCTGTTGGGGAATGGCAAAATTTACATAGATTGGACGAAGCTGATTAATTGTTACCATTGGGGTTGTATCATTAGCTTTCACCACATTTCCTTGGTTGACCATTAAACTACCCGTGCGCCCATCAATCGGTGATAAAATCGCAGTATAAGTTAGCTGCACTTTGGCATTATCTATTAATGCTTGGTCAGCATTAAGTGCCGCTTTCGCACTTTCTATTAAAGCCAAATCTGCCTGCACTGCTGCTTCCGCACTTTCCACTCCCGCATTACCCGCCATCGTAGAAGCATTCATCGCTTCAGCGGTGGAACGAAACTGTTCATATTGATTTTTACTAATTGCTCCCTTGGCATACAAACTGGCATAACGTTGAGATTCAGCCTCAGATTGTCGGGCTTGGATACTATTTCTATTACTATTAGCATTAGCCTGTTTAACCTGAGCTAAATCTGCCGCTAATTTCGCTTGTGCCTGCTTAAGTTGCGCTCGATCTTTGGCTAGATTAGCTTCTGCCTGCATCAATACCGCCTCAAAAGGTCGGGAGTCAATTTTAAACAAAAGTTCCCCTGCCTTGACATCCTTGCCTTCCCGGAAAAAGACTCCAGTTAATATTCCTCCTACCTGAGCTTTAATTGCCACCACCGCATACGCCTCCCCCGTACCAATGGCTCGCAATTGCAGCGGAATGGCTTTTTCCGTCGCCGTGGCAATGGTGACAGGGATAGCTTCTTTGCCTTTCGGTTTGGCAGCATTGCCTTTATCCGAGCAGCCAGAGAGAGCTAAACTAACTAGCAACAAACTCAGGCTGCCCCAAGCTCGCAGATGCAAATACTTTATCGGGGGCGATATCGGTAGCTCAACGATGGAGAACGTTTTCATGTTATTTGCCATCAATAACTGATCTAAACCATATCTTGACTATGATACCTTTAAGTCAGATGCCGCAACGGTTATAGCCAAAATTCCTCAAAGTGCGATAATATGGCTTTATGCCCAGAACTAAATTCCATATAAATCCACCCATGATGGTTTCTGAGCATAATTTTCAACGAGGTGATGGCAAAATGACTGTACTTACTTTAAATTTTAATCCAATTATTCAACTCACTTCAGACCAGTTTTATCAACTGTGTACCGCCAATCCAGATTTAAAATTAGAACGCAATGCTAATGGAGAATTAATTGTGATGCCGCCGACTGGGGGAGAAACGGGAAAACGGAATTCTAACATTAATTTACAACTAGGAATTTGGAACGAACGCACTCAAATGGGGGAACTTTTTGACTCATCCACCGGATTTACTCTTCCTAATCAAGCAGATCGTTCCCCTGATGCAGCTTGGATCGAAAAATCTCGTTGGGAAGCTTTAACTTCCGAACAAAGAGAAAAATTTATCCCTTTATGCCCTGATTTTGTGATTGAATTACTTTCCCCTAGCGATCGCCTGAGTCAAATTCAAGAAAAGATGCGCGAATACATGGAAAATGGTTGTCGGCTGGGTTTATTAATTAATCGTCGAAATCGCCAAGTAGAAATTTATCGATTGGGAAGAGAAGTAGAAGTTTTAGATGCTCCTAGTATAATCTCATGCGAGGATGTATTGCCGGGATTTGTGCTTAATATGCAACAAATTTGGTAAATTAAAAATGCGGAGTAGCGGCGTAAGTCCTTGATAAGATATGCTTAAAGGTAGTTTGCTGGCATGAAATTTGGGAACAGTTACAATCATACAGACCTGCGAACAGAGGATCTAAACAATGATACTTGCACCAGTGGAAGAAAAAATGTGGGAGAAATCCCCCTCAAAAACCCGGGCTAAAACATCTGCAATTGAAATTAACGATAAGTATGAATCAAGAGAGAAGAGAATACTGACCGAAATAAACCGTGAAAAGCTTCCTAGTTTTGTTGAAGCGTTATCAAAAAACCCTAAATATATGAATTTGCGCCCATTTTACCAGAGAAGGGCGCGTTGGGATACTAAAATGCAGTCCCGACTGATTGAGTCATTCTTGATTAACATTCCCGTTCCACCAATTATTCTCTATGAAATTGATTATAACTCCTATGAAGTAATGGATGGTCAACAAAGAATCACTGCCATTCAGGATTTTTATACAAATAAATTTGCACTGACTGGTCTTGAAATTTGGCCAGAACTAAATAAATCTAAGTACAACGCTCTTTCTGCCAAAATTCGTGCGGGTCTTGACCGTCGCTCTATATCATCTATAGTAATTCTGAGAGAATCAACATCCGATCCTGAAGAGGCTCTATTTCTAAAGCAAAAGACCTTCGAGCGTCTGAATACTGGCGGAGTTGATTTAAGTCAGCAAGAAGTAAGAAACTGCTTGTATTATGGCGAATTTGATTCATTGTTGATAGAATTATCTCGTCATCCTATATTTGCGGCAGCTTGGGGAATACCTATTGATGATGACAGTCCCGAATTATCAAAAAATACTCTTTACAAAAAAATGGAAGATGCCGAATTAGTTCTCCGTTTTTTTGCTTTGCGGAATGTAGAGCATTTTCGTAATGGAATGGAGGGATTTCTGGATTTGTACATGATGAAAAGCTTAGATTTTAAGGAACAAGACATTGAATTTTTGAAAGATGTTTTTTTACAAACAATCAATCTAGCTCACCAAATTTATGAAGAAAATTTGTTTAAACCATTTGCCCCAAAATCCGGGACTTGGGAGAAAAAGCCTTATAAGGCTTACTATGATGCCACTATGGTTGGGTTTAGTAGGCATTTGCATGAATCAGAAAAATTGATTGCTGAAAAATCAAAAATAATTGCAGAAACCAAGAAGTTGTTTGATCGTCATGAATCGCGTCTTTTAACAGGTGAAGGTAGAACTAAGGCTGATATTCAAGAGCGAATTAAGATATTTGACGAAATGCTCTCGCAAGTCATTGGAGAGTAATTCTTAATGTTTGATGAGCTATTGGAGATAGTAAATGTAAATATTTCTACTGTCAAGAAAATTATCCAAACTAATGACAGGCTTAGGGAAATTGTATTTAGAAATGACACCGTAATACAGCAAAAATTAGATGAAAATACACAATTTACTGCCTTAATAAAAGGAGTTGCTAGCGAACAAGAGTGGCTAGTTTACGATCATTGTGCTGTAGTTACGCGATTGTATGCTATTTATGAACGTTTTGTGGAAGATTTAATTACAGAATGGCTTGAATATTTACCGGATATTGTTACACAATATTCCGATTTGGAAGAAAGAATTAAAGATACACACCAGATAGGTGTGGGAAGATTATTACTCGATCTTAAGAAAAAGAGATTTGAACACTTGTCTATTAATGAGGTTATTCAAGGTTTATTTAATGGAGTAACTGGCAAAGAAAAATACAAGTTAATACCTGATGCTTTTCTATTACATGAACAGAATTTACGCCGAGAAGTGCTAGAAAAATTATTTGCTGATGCTGGGATATCGAATGCCTGGGAGTGGGTGGATAAACATAGAGAGGTTAAGCAATTTATAGAGGATGTTCGAGGAAGTCAAACTACAGCGGAAGCAGTGCTAAATGAGTTAATTACCTATCGAAATGATGCCGCACATGGAGCGATTGTAGATGATATTCTGGATAGTAAAGAACTACTAGAATTGGGAGAGTTTATTCAAGTTTTGTGTGAAGCTTTGGCAGAGTTAGTAACTTTTCAAATAGTAAATAAGTATAATAAAATTGGTCAAATTACGGAATGGTTTAAGCGTTCTCAAGCAGGAGTAGCAAAAGTTAAGGAAATCACTTTATCTGTAGGGCAAAATCTTTTTTTGGTGAATGAGGCATCTTCATACTGTCAGTTGGCTAAAATTGATAGCATTATGATTAAGGATGTTCCCCAAGAACAGGTTATAGCTACCAGCGAACAAGAGGTAGGGCTAAAGTTTAATATTGAGGGGAGAAAAGGTTTGAGCCTTTATATGATGGCATAAAAAAGCGATCGCTCAACTTCCCCCTCCCAACTTCTGCCAAAGTTGAGTTAATTAACACTGCATTAACCTATTTTTTAGCCGTTGAGGATCGCCGCTATCAACTACTTGACCTTGTTCTAATAAAAAAGCGCCGTCGCAATAATCTAATTCATCTAGACGATGAGTAACCCACAGAGCCGTTAAACCGCGACTTTTGACGAGATGGCGAACTTGGGCAACCAAATCTAATTGGGAATCAGGATCTAGTAAGGCAGTGGGTTCATCTAAAAGTAAGACTTCGCAGTGCCGCGCGATCGCTCCGGCGATCGCAATTCTTTGTTTTTGTCCCCCACTCAGAGCATAAATGGGACGGCGCTGCAAAGACAATAAATTGACCGCAGATAGAGCTTCTAGTACCCGATTCCGGACTTGCACGGGGGATAGTTTTTCTTCCACCAAGCCAAAGGCAACATCGGCAGCCACCGTCGGCATCACCAATTGGTGATCGGGATTTTGGAAGACAAAACCAACTGGCGGCGAAACCCGCGTTTCCCCAGAATCAGGCGTTAGTAGCCCAGAAAGCAATCTGAGTAAAGTTGATTTGCCGCTACCGTTGGTTCCCAAAAGCATCCAAAATTCGCCTTTGGGAACTGCCAGGGAGCAAGAACGGAGGACAGATTCTCCCTCCCGCCAGCTAAAGCATAAATCTTGCACCCAGATTCCGGTCGCTTCTGTAGTGGTAGGGACTGGAATCATTCGCCAACTGCAAAGAAACCAGGGGGTCTGCCAGAGGAGGCCGTGCCAGATTTTTGATAAACTTGCACGGCGGCAATTTGATTGCCAAAGACGCTGACGCGCTTATCTGGTTGGCGATCGCAGGTTAATTCCAACAACTGATTGCTCTCAGAGCGCATCGCCGTCAAAATCTGCTGATAAACAGTGTCCGCTTCTTCGGCTGACTTGCGCTGCACAGACAGCGGCATGGGCGTGTTCTTCAGAATCAACTCAATAATGTACATTAGGCAAAACTATTTTTAGCTTGAATGGCAGCCCCGCAACTGGCTTTTTGGCAAGTGGGGGATGAATGGAGCGATCGCTACCATCCTATCATTTGCCTGGGAAGTGGGGAGCAAAAGCCCGAATATGAGAAAAAAAATTAAGTTTGATTAAAGAAATCTCTTTTGCCACGGCTAAATAACCGTACTATAATGAGACGAGGTAAAGAAAAGTAAACTTGGTTGACATTCCAGTGCTTTTAATGCAGCCCTGGAGCCAGCTAGTTTTCTTGACCTAATGAACTTATAATTTTTTGGAGATTCGTTCTAATGACTATTGCTTTAGGACGGCCGCAAGCAGAACGGGGATGGTTTGATACCGTCGATGACTGGCTCAAACGCGATCGCTTCGTCTTCGTCGGCTGGTCTGGCCTACTACT
>CAKZHE010000224.1 GCA_936920195.1 uncultured cyanobacterium
ATGACCTCTGGTGCTGGCTTAAGTGCATCTGGCGCTGGTTTAACTGCCTCTGGCGCAGGATTAACTGCTTCCGGTGCAGGTTGGATGACCTCTGGTGCTGGCTTAAGTGCATCTGGCGCTGGTTTAACTGCCTCTGGCGCAGGATTAACTGCTTCCGGTGCAGGTTGGATGACCTCTGGTGCTGGCTTAAGTGCATCTGGCGCTGGTTTAACTGCCTCTGGCGCAGGATTAACTGCTTCCGGTGCAGGTTGGATGACCTCTGGTGCTGGCTTAAGTGCATCTGGCGCTGGTTTAACTGCCTCTGGCGCAGGATTAACTGCTTCCGGTGCCGGATGGATGACTTCTGGAATTGGCTTGCGAACAACCTCTGGAATGGGAATGTCTGGTGTCGGCTTCTCTGCTTCCGCAGTACCTATTCGCCCTCGCCAATTCTGGTTAGTTGCTGATGCGGAATTAATTGTTTATGGCGCAACTGAACCTGATGCAACAGTTACTATTGGCGGTCGTCCAATTAAACTAAATCCAGATGGTACTTTCCGCTTCCAAATGTCTTTTCAAGATGGTTTGATTGACTATCCCATCATGGCAGTGGCAGTAGATGGAGAGCAAACCCGTTCTATCCAGATGAGATTTACTCGCGAAACGCCCTCTCGCCATACCAATACTAAGCAAGAAGCGGTGGAAGAATGGTTAGTTTCATAAAGTAGTCTGTTGGTGGGATTTTGGCAACACCAAGACACAAAGTAGATAAATCTAAGTTACGATCAGAAAACCCCCGCAATTAAACGGGGGTTTTTCGTTGATAATGGGTTGGGATTAGGATAATATGTAAAGGACTTACGCATAGCCTCTATATTTAGTAGGGGGGAATGGCCATTCGCCCCTACACCTAGCGGTTGACGCAATAATTTGGGTCAGTCCTGATGTCCTGAAAAATTCAGATGAAAAACCAATGAAAGCAACTCTGAGTTGTGCGCTCAAGGAATGGGCGGTTGCCGTTAATGCTTTGGAACAGGGCAAAACAATTTTATTGTTGCGGAAGGGTGGGATTCGGGAAGAAAGTGGCGGGTTTGAAGTGCCAAATGATACGGTGCTGCTTTATTCCACTTTTGAACACCAACAACGGGATTTACTCAAGCCAGAATATGCCAGTCAAGTTACGCCTGTAGAGTCTGGTTGGCATCCAGAAACGATTCAGATTGGTTCTTATGCTCATATTACTGATGTGTTGCCTGTGACTAATCAAGGGGCGATTAAAAAACTAGAATCGTTTCATATTTGGAATCAGCAATTTGTGAGCGATCGCCTAAAATGGAAACCACGTCAACCAGTTTATCTGCTATTATTGCGGGTGTACCGACTGCCGGAGGTGCAAACTATTGCTTATCGTCCAGAATACAGCGGTTGTAAGTCTTGGATTGATTTAGCTGAACCGATAGCGATCGCAGGTTCTACCCCTAGTTTAAGTGACAGCGACTACAATCAGCAAGCAAATGCTATTCGCCAAATAATTTAATTGGAGATTTTGGCGCGTCGTTCGTCCAGCCATTGTTGTAAGATGATGGCGGCAGCTTTGCGATCAATTGTAGCTTTTTCGCGAGAAGGCGATCGCTTTTCGGCAATCATCATTTGTTCGGCTTGGTAAGAAGTTAGCCGTTCATCTATAAATTCCACAGGCAATTGCAAAGCTTCTGCCAATCTTTGGGTAAATTTCTGGACTTTGCGAGCTTGAGTGCCAATACTGCCATCCATCGAATAGGGCAATCCCACCACCAATAGTTGTACTTCTCTTTCTGCCACTAGGGATTGCAGTTGCTCCACATCTTTGATAAAGCTAGTCCGTTCAATAGTTGTCAATCCCGTAGCAATTAAACCTGTGCCATCGCAACCTGCTACGCCAATGCGCTTGCTGCCAATATCTAAACCTAGTGCCGAGACTTTTAACATTAAATTTGGGGGATGGGGAATTGAAGTATTGGTTAGAACGCTTGATAAATAGTCCGACAGGGGTTTTAACCTAGACTGTTGACTTTGGGCTTTTTTAGGTTTTTTTGTTCATGCAGTTTCTGAACTGATTTTCGGGATGAAAAACGCCCCCCTAACCCCCCAACTTTGGGGGGAATAAGATAGTGTGAAAGGTTCAAAGTCCCCCAGCATTGGGGGATTTAGGGGGCGTTCCCGATCAACTTTTGGCATAATTATTGCATGAATAAGATCGCCCAAAAACTCACAGAGTCAACAGCCTAGTTTTAACCTCCGGGCGGGTGTCGGCAATACCGTTATTAGTCTATTTTACCAAATCGGTGTGGAGGCCATAGGATAAAAATAGCTTGACCTTGAATATTTTCTTTGGGGACTAATGCGCCAAAAAGTTTGTATTCTTTGTATTCTGGATTGTTGCCTAAAACAAAATAGGTATGAGCCGGAATCTGGACTGCCGCATATTGATAGGTGGGAGGAACTTTGATGTAGGGTTCCTGCAAAGGTTGCTGGTTGATATAAACTTTTCCTTCCTTGACTTCAACCGTTTCTCCTGGCAAGCCAATAATCCGTCTTATATAGCCATCAGTAAAACCTTGTTTTTTCAGGCTTTCATTAGGTTTGAATTGAACTATGTCCCCTCGGCTGATAACTCGAAACCGATAGGTGACTCGATCGACAAGAATAGTTTCATTACTCTGCAATGCTGGAGCCATTCCTCCTAGTGGACTGGAGTTGATTGTAGTGATATTAAGATAAAAAAGCAATAGTAAGAAAAGAACGAAAAATAAACTAACTGGATATTTTTGGGTTGGTTGAGCGAGACGGGGTGCAAGGGGTTGCTCGCCAGCAAAATGTTCCCGCAGCAAGTCGTGATAGAAGCGATAGCGCCCCCCCACTCGGTCGATTAAATCTAGTTTGTCGGCATAATCGAGAAAATCAACATAGTCGCGAGGAATAGCACCGCTTTTACAAAGAACCCTCCGCAAAGCAAAATGCTGAATGCAGGCTAAACCACCTCCGAAATATATGCCTGAAATTAAGACCATCTCCATTCCTTGAATTAGACTATCAATTATGGCTACTGGATTTCCTAAAATTAGATTGGGCAGGGCCAAGCATAGGACTCCGGCGGGATAACTGAAAAGGCTAATAATTATGGCTTTCTTAGCTGATTCGCGAATCCCATGATTAGGATATTCTCTAACTTTAATATCGGCTTTTAGTCCTTGAATCAGCCCGAAAATCAGCCCTCCAATCAGCCCTAAAATCAGCGCGACTGCCAACTGATATTTTTGCCTTTGCTCTGGAGTTTCTAACCAAGTAGGCTGCATCTTCTCAATATAAAAATCTGTCCGCCTCTCCTCCCTTAACCTTTGGGCTAACCAAGTTAAGCTGCTACGCAGCTTGATTGTATAATGTAAAATTGAGTAATCATCCATGAGGTGCTAAATATGCCAGCCAAAAA
>CAKZHE010000225.1 GCA_936920195.1 uncultured cyanobacterium
ACTCTTCTAGCGATCCTGTTCTCAGTTAATTTTCCGCGCCTTTTCCCTGTTCCCTGTTCCCTTTTATTCCCTGTTCCCTGTTCCCTGTTCCCTGTTCCCTATTCCCTATTCCCTGTTCCCTTTAATTCCCTATGCCGCCTATTACTACAACTTCCGATTTACAACTTTTACGTCCAGGCGATCGCCTTCAGTATCGCGGGATTCAATGGCGCGTTGCTGATTATAGCACCTATGCCGATCCTGGAGGTTATGCTACGGAAGAATGGTTGTTAAAATTAACAGATAATAAAGAATATTATTTGATGCGGGAAGTTGACCCCAAAAATCCCGCTTCTTTGGTAAATTGGTATTTAGCTGAAGAACTAACTAAACCCAAAATTACCTTACCTGATTCAGCCGATAATTTAAGCGATCGCTTGTGGCAGGATATGCAGAACCAACAGTTGCCCTATCCAGAATTGCAAATGTTTGGTAAAACCTATTATTTTGAATCTAATACTCAAGGCGATTACGAAGAAGGTGGAGAAAATGACGAGCAAACTTCGCGAATTACTTGGGATTATTGGGATGCGGCTCATCAATGGAATACGGCTTTGGAAGCTTGGCCTGATGGAAAATTGCGCGTTTATGCCACTAAAGTAGTAAAATCAGAGGAATTTTCTCAAGTTCGCCAATCCATCTCCAAACCTTCTTATCAATGGTTAGGAATTTTGCGAATTTCCTTAGCAGCGGCAGGATTGCTGCTCATACTCGTTGGTTGTGGAATGTTTATATTTGGATAGTTAGGCATGACTTCTCTATTTATTGAACAGCACGAGCGCGGTATCGCCTTTTACCTGAATGGGGATTTGCAATTCGATACTGATGATGAAGCGATTTATCACGAATATTTAGTGATTCCGGCGTTGGCTTTAGCTATCGAGCGGTTTCCAGATACAGATTTGCGGGTGTTAATTTGTGGCGGTGGGGATGGATTGGCGGCGAGAGAAGTGTTGCGCTTTCCCCAAGTCAGTCATATTGATTTGGTTGATTATAATCCCGCAGTGGTAGAACTGGGAAAAACTACTTTCAAAGCATATAATCAGGATAGTTTAACCAGCGATCGCCTGACTATTCACTTCCAGGATGCCTGGGAATTTCTGGCTTCAGTTCCCGCCAGCACCTATCAAGTGATTATTGGCGACTTTACTTACCCAACTTGTCGAGAAGATACCAAAATTTATAGTTTAGAGTGGTTTCAAAAAGTTAATTTAGCTCTGGATAATGGGGGAATATTTACTACTAATGGGGTTTCTCCCGAATATCGCACCGCTGGCTTTTGGTGCTTATATCAAACCTTGTTGGCAGCGGGTTTCCATGCCAAACCTTTGCAAATCAATATTCCTTCCTTTCGTCAAGATGGTTATGGCAATTGGGGCTTTTTCTTAGCCGCAGAGCAAGTAATTACCAGAGATGAATTAGATGCGATCGCTTTCCCAACCAATTTACAAGTTTTGTCCCAGCCAGCATGGTTAAATGCCTTTCAATTTGAAAGCAGAATAGCCAACTTCCGCCACCAAGTTTATATTCACTGCTTAGACAAACCCCAACTATCTTATTATTTGCTTAATCCCACCGTAGCCATCCTGGATGATAGCGATGAAGCTAATTTCGGATTACTTGATTTTATTGACTTGCAAGAACTAGGAACTGGACAAATTAGCCAGCGAGATTTACTGCAATTAGAATCAACAGCCAAAGCTTGGTTAGAGCATTTTCAATCTTCCTCGAACTTACCTGCTAATGCTCCCGACTTGAATAAACTATTTCCACTGCAACATCACTATCATAGCCCTAAAATGAGGGCAGAATGGTTAAGCTATATTAAACAATTTCTAGCCGAAATAGATATTTTGCGCTTGTTGAATAAAATGTTGGAGCGAGCGCAAGAATTGCCACCCCATATTGCAGGTGAATTAAGAAGTTTAGCCCATAAAATTCGGACTGGACAACCAATTGTGAATATTTCTCCTAGTATGGTGCAGTTTTTAATTGTGCTTTCCACCACTTTATTAATGGCAAATTTAGTTACTCCTGATGCTGTATTTGCCAAAGGTTCTTATAGTCGTTCTTCTGGAAGTTCTTCTGGCAGTTCGATAAATTGGTCTTCTTTGTCCCATAATCAATCTACTGGCATGACTTTATTTGGCATTGGCTCTTTGTTGCTAGCAGCTTTTGGTTTGACATTTATTGATTGGACTGGAGGTAAAAATGATGAATAAAATTATTAATACCAGTCCCAATATTGGCCTGAAAATAAAAACATTACATCCAGAAGATCGAGATTTGTGGGATCGCTTTGGGCAAGCTTTACCAACTGCTGCTTTTATGCAATCTTGGGCGTGGTCAGATTTTAAAGCATTGGAAGGATATCAAGTTTTTCGCTATGGTATTTTTGATCGTCATCAATTAGTAGGCGGGTGTTTGTTCTATTTTTATCCCCATCATGGTAAGGCTAACTTATTAATTTCCCCCGGTGGACCAATTTTAACAGCAGATTATCTAGAAACAGGGATGAAACTGTTAATTCAACAAGCGGAAATATTGGGAAAAGAATTAGGCGCGATCGCTTGGCGAATTGAACCCCAATGGCAGCATAAACCCGACTGTTTATCGGCATTTGTCAAAGCACCAGTGGAATTATCACCCTCAGAAACATTATTAATTGACTTACAACCTTCAGAAGCCCAAATCTTGCAATCCATGAAGCAAAAAGGGCGGTATAATTTGCGTTTAAGTTGGCGTGCTGGAGTCACAGTGGAATTTACCACCGATTCCCAAGCCATCCCGAAATTTTATGAACTATTTTGGGAAACCGTCAAACAGCAAGAATTTTTTGGCGAACCCTACGGCTTTTTTATTAACCTTTGTCAAACCTTATTTGCTGCTAAAATGGCAGAAATTGGTTTTGCCCGTTGGCAGGGAAAATTATTAGCTGCCATGATTTTAGTTTATTGGGGCGATCGCGCCACTTATCTTTATGGTGGGCGCAGTTTTGCCTATCCGCAAGTCAGAGCGCCATCTGCCTTACACTGGGGAGCAATCCAAAGAGCCAAACAACGAGGTTGTAAAATTTATGATTTTTATGGCTTTACCCGCGATCCCGATCATAATTATGCTAAATTTTCTCAATTTAAAAGTCAATTTGGGGGAATACCATATACCACCATCGGCGCGGGGGATTATTTTCTATACGATCAATTGGCAGACACTTTAATTAATCTACTGCAAAACTTGGGAGGCGATCGCAGATGATGCAATGGTTATTAAATGGCATTAATGATGCCGGACTAATTTTGGTGGAACTATTTGCAGGTTTCGGCTTATTCTGGTTGGGACAATTAGCCTATAAAAAACTATTTCGCCGTATCAATCTGAATGTGGAACTGTTTTTCAAAGACAATCCTGCCGTCGCTATTGCTCTCGTAGGTTATTATTTAGGCATAGCGATCGCGATCGGAGGAGTTTTGGGACATGGAGCCATTAGCGCCCCAGAAAAAATCCTGAATTTAATCGGTTATGGATTGATGGCAATTGTCTTAATGTTAATAGGAGCGCAAGTAGGCGATCGTTTTATTCTCCGTCGTTGCGATACGGCGCGGGAAATTGTCGAAGAGCGCAACCTTGGCGCGGCATTTGTCGAAGCTGGCACTCACATCGCCAACGGATTAGTCTTAAATGCTGCTTTAGCTGGAGATAGCGGCGGTTGGTTAGTTGGATTAGCTTGTTGGTTGATTGGTTTAGCCGTCTTGATTTTAGTGACTGCCGTTTATCCCCGCGTCACTACCTACGACGTTTTTGGTGAAATTGAACACCGTAACAATCCGGCGGCGGGAGTGGCATTGGCAGGCTTATTAATTGGCACAGGTAACATTATTCGCGTCTCCTTCAGCGCCGATTTCGTCAGTTGGATACCCAGTTTCGCCCAATATGGATTTACCCTGTTATTTTGTTTAGGTTCCCTAGTATTAATTCGCTGGTTAACTGATTTAATCTTAGTTCCCGGAGTCAAAATTTCCGATGAAATTGTCCATCAAGAAGTTCCCAACGTCGGCGCAGGTTTAATTGAAGCTTTTGCCTATATTGCCGCTTCTCTGCTAATATCCTGGGCTGTGCTTTATTAGCATTTAAGCAATATTCCTGAAAGATCGGGAAGAGTAAGGAGATTAAATTGATATATCACTCATTTGGATTTTACGGCATCGCTTTTTTTGGAATTATTCTGTTTCGGTATTTTCTAGTAGCTGGGGGAACCTATTGGTTTTTTTATTCGCCATACAGTCAGTCTTTTATTATTCGCAATTTGCCACATCAGTCTCCCTCTTGGCAATCGATTCAACACGATATTCAACTCTCGGTTCTTTCAGCGGGGGTGTTTGCGCTGGCGGCAGCCTTCATCATGTCAGGATATAGTTGGGGGATTACCCGCTTATACAGCGATGTAACGCAGTATGGATTATGGTATTTAGGGCTGAGTTATGGGGCTGTCTTAGTTCTCCAGGATGCTTATTTCTATTTCACCCATCGATTGTTTCACCACCCACGGCTTTTTCCCTGGTTGCATCAAGGGCATCACCGTTCGCACTATCCTACCCCTTGGACATCATTTGCCTTTGATCCTTTAGAAGCGATCGCTCAGTCACTTTTTCTAGTAGCAATCATCTTCGTTATTCCCCTGCATTTTATCACCTTGATCGCGATCCTGACTACAATGACCGTTTGGGCAGTGTTAAATCATCTGGGAATCGATCGTTTGCCGCTATCTTTTCCTCATCATTGGCTAGGTAAGTGGTTTGTTGGTCCCGCCCATCATGCCATTCATCATCTCAAATACAGGGTGCATTACGGTCTATATTTTACCTTTTGGGACAAACTTCTTGGTACTGACGATCCTGATTATGAGCAGAAGCTGAGAATAGGGAACAGGGAATTAAAGGGAACAGGGAACAGGGAATTAAAGGGAACAGGGAACAGGGAATAAAAGGGAACAGGGAACAGGGAACAGGGAACAGGGAATTAAAGAGAATATGGAATAGGAAATAAAAA
>CAKZHE010000226.1 GCA_936920195.1 uncultured cyanobacterium
GGGGGAGAGGGAACAGGGAACAGGGAACAGGGAACAGGGAACAGGGAACAGGGAAGAGAGGGAAGAGAGGGAAGAGAGGGAGGAGAGAGGGAATAGAGAGGGAATAGAGGGAGGAGAGGTAATAGGAAAGAAAGGGAGGAGAGGGAATGGGGAATGGGAAGTTGATTTTAAATTACTTGCTTTGGCTGGAACTTTTGTAACTCAGCCGGGGCAACGGCTCCATGTTCGGTAATGATTGCCGCAATTAAAGCTGCTGGGGTGACATCAAAGGCGGGGTTATAAAACTCGACTCCTGGAGGGCAAATGATAGTTTCGCCAATTTGATAAACTTCTGAGGGATGGCGTTCTTCAATGGGAATTTGACTGCCATCAGCGATCGCAAAATCAATTGTAGACAAAGGTGCTGCCACAAAAAACGGGACATTATGGGCTTGGGCTACCAAGGCGAGACTATATGTCCCAATTTTATTGGCGGTGTCGCCATTGGCAGCGATTCTGTCTGCACCTACCACCACAGCATCAATTAAACCTCTTTGCATACAGTGGGCTGCCATGTTATCAGTAATTAAAGTTACCGGAATCCCTTCTTGGACGCATTCCCAAGAGGTTAATCTGGCTCCTTGCAAACGAGGACGAGTTTCATCAGCATAGAGTCTTGCCAATCGTCCTGCTGTCCAGGCTGAACGAACTACGCCTAAAGCTGTGCCATAACCTGCGGTAGCTAAGGCTCCAGCATTGCAATGGGTGAGCAAGTGTAATTTTTCTGGTTGGCTGGGGAGAACTTCTAAACCGCGATCGCCAATTGCTTTACAAGTTTGCAAGTCATCGGCATTAATTTCCAGGGCAGTTTTCAGTAGCACCTCTCTCAAATATTCTACCGAGCCAAGGGTTTGTTTGGCAGCTTTGAGCATCCGCGCGATCGCCCAAAACAAATTTACTGCCGTTGGGCGAGTTTTTCGCAACTGTTCGGCAACTAATTCTAATTGGCTTAAAAATTCTTCCCGGTTATCCGTCGGAATTTCTCTGGCTCCCAGGTACATCCCATAGGCAGCCGCCACCCCAATTGCTGGCGCACCTCGGACGATCATCGTTTTAATCGCCTCTGCCATATCTGCACAGCAGCTAATTTCTACTAAAGTATATTCATTGGGCAGGCGGTTTTGGTCAATTAGCAGCACATGGTCTTCGTGCCAAATCACGGGATACACCTGATTAGTAGGAAAATTCATAAATTAGGGACTGGAGTAAAAATTCAACGTTTTATAGAAATACTACCATACAACCTTGACTACATAACCCCTTCTTTTATCACTTCAGCAACAGAATCACTACAAAATCAGCCTTTATAGCAAGGCTTACATTCATTTTAAGTTATGTTTTAAAGCTACTATTGACAATCACTGAATGTGTGGTTTAGTCTATACCTACGAAAGTTTCAGATCAAACAGGAAGATAAATATGTACAGCGCAAAAGATGCGGGGACATTAAAGCACATAATTGAGCCTTACTTTAGTGCTGGCGTACTAACTAGTAGCGATCGCGAATGGATTGAAGCTAAACTTCAGCCCCTTCGTGATTTTATCGAGAACTCACCGCTAAGAGGTGAATTGTTTTGGATAGCATTTAGGGAAAAATTCTTTGGGTTCGCGAACCCTTTAGTTCAAGATAAGAAGATCCCTATGAATGCCGCCAACCTTTGTCCAGAACTAACACCTCTACTGGAAGTGGCAAACCTTCTTCGATTGCGCTACAACGAGAATGTATCCCAGCAGCAAAGAATGAGCAAAGGCATACGAGTCCAACAGCTTGAATGGGCTCGCAAACAAATTGCCGAAGGACTCGGAATCATAGATATAAAACCTGAGGATGAAGACACTATCAGTATTGCTATAGTACGCAATGCTAGCGAGGCAAACAACGCTGTAAGCCGTAGCTTTGATGGTTGGAATCCCAATGGAACTGATAATGTGGTTCTATGGGAGGAAAATCATCCTACTAATCTTGCTGCTTGGGAACTCCGCGCCAACAAAAATAATTTTGAAAAACCACCCGAACATGACTTGGGACAACCACTCGGCGAGAGCAGTGGCGCGAAAGATTTGTTTAAAATTCGCAAAGTCACATTCGCTCACAATTGTTCTGACGAAAACATATTGAAGGCATTTACAGACCAAATTGACAACAACACTCGTTTCGTCTCCTACTCCTGGATATCCAACTCGAAAGGGTTTCGCATCCCAGACAGGGTTATAGAAGGGATATGGGATTATGTGCAAAGCAACTTTCCAAATTGCCACATTCATGTTGACGGAACTATGGCATGGGGAGCGCGTAAAGTGAACTTGGTGGAGAAACCCTTCTGTCACAGTTTTGTATCCAGCGCACATAAATGGTTTTTAGGCCCAAAGGAAACCGGAATTCTCTGGATGGATCAGGAAAAGGTGAAGAATTTTATTCCTAGCATTTATGCCTATAACTATAAAATTGCTATACCACCCAAACTGCCAAATTCCGCACTCCGTTTTGAACTGCTTGGTCAACGCGATGACGTTAATCTCATCACTCTTGGTATTACCCAGGAGATGTGGTTATGTCTAGAGAAATCCGATAGAAACCCATACGGACGGGTTAAGGAATTGAACCAGTTTCTTGTCGATCAACTCAAAGGTCTCAAGACTCAGACTGAAGGAATTCCATGGAACTTTATAACGCCTACAGAAGAGAGCAGGAGATTGGGTATTATCGTCATCGACATTACCAAAGTACCTAGCAATCCTCCGGAAATTTTGTATGATTGGTTATACGAAAACAAGGGGATAGCTGGTAACGGCGGCGAAACAACATTCCGTCTTTGCCCTCATATCTATAATACAGAGGGTGATATCGAACAAGCAGTTACAGGGATAGGAGAGTGGTTAAGACTACCAAGACCAATACAACCACCAGCGCAATAGCTGTAAGTAACAATAGAGTCTGCTTCTAGCCCCACATTTGTCTAAATCACGCTAGTTTGCAGGACTTACGCAGCTACTCCAGATATAGTTTCTGAGTGCGTTGCGTAAGTCCTGTTAGCTTTAAGCGTCAATTGCCAACTTTTGCGAGAACTGGAAAGCGGCTCGCACTTCTTCGGCAAGTTGAGCAGGCATTAAACCCAAGTCTGCCAAAGACTCATCTGGGGTAGCGTGTTCTACCATAATATCTGGCACTCCTAACCGCTTCAGAGGAACTACGATACCCGCATCTAGCAAGGCTTCGGCAACGGCAGAACCAAAACCACCTGTGACGCAGCCTTCTTCCAAAGTAACGACTTTGCCAATTTCCTGTGCCAAGGGCAAAATTAACTCGGTATCCAAGGGTTTGGCAAATCGAGCATTTACCACCGTGGCTTGAATGCCGTGTTCGGTTAACAGTTCTGCTGCTTGCATGGCAGGATAAACCATCGAACCGTAGGCGAGCAACAACACATCTTTGCCGCGCCGCAGAATTTCTCCTTTGCCGATGGGTAAAGCTTCCCAACCATCCTCTAAGAGTGGTACGCCGTAACCATTGCCGCGAGGATAACGGAGTGCGATCGCCCCTGCGGTATAATTAACCCCAGTTGCCACCATCCGCTGTAATTCTGCTTCATCTTTGGGAGCCATTAGCACCATGTTGGGAATGCAGCGCAGATAGGCGATATCATACATCCCTTGGTGCGTTGGCCCATCAGCACCGACGACTCCGGCTCGGTCTAAGCAGAAAAACACAGGCAAGTTTTGGATGCAAACATCGTGGATAATTTGGTCGTAGGCTCGTTGTAGGAAGGTCGAATAAATTGCCACTACTGGACGAATGCCTTCGCAAGCTAGCGCCGCCGCCAAAGTTACCGCGTGTTGTTCTGCAATTCCCACATCAATGTATTGTTTTGGCAATTGGGCTTGTAATTTATCTAGTCCTGTACCCGTTGCCATTGCTGCGGTAATCCCGACAATGTGGGGATTTTCCTGGGCTAGTTTAATCAGGGTTTCCACAAACACTTTAGAATAGCTAGGAGCTTTGGGTTTGCTGGTGGAAGTTGATTTTCCGGTAGCCAAGTTAAAGGGCGATTGAGCGTGATAGCTTACTTGGTCATTTTCGGCAATTTCGTAACCTTTCCCCTTCTTGGTTGCCACGTGAACTAACACTGGTCCCGGTTGTTGATGGGCTTCTTGGAAGGTATTAATTAATTCTTGGATATCATGCCCATCTACTGGTCCCATGTAGGTAAAGCCCAGTTCTTCAAATACTGCCCCAACTTTGGAAAAAGCTAGTCGCTTCATCCCTTCTTTAATCCGAGCTAATTCTGGGGTGAGAGAATCTCCCACAAACGGCAGATGTTTAAACTGTTCTTCTAAGTTATCTTTGATAAACTGCACGGGGGGGCTGAGGCGCATTTTGTTCAAGTAACGCGGAATTGCCCCCACGTTAGGAGAAATTGACATTTCGTTGTCATTCAGCACCACTAACAAGCGAGTTTTCGGCAAATGTCCGGCGTGGTTAATCGCTTCCAATGCCATCCCGCCAGTTAAAGCGCCATCCCCAATCACTGCCACGGTTTTGAATTTTTCCCCTTTCAGGTCGCGGGCTAAAGCCATTCCCAAGGCCGCTGAAATGCTGGTGGAGGCGTGTCCCGCCCCAAAATGGTCAAATTTGCTTTCCTTACGATTTAGGTAGCCTGCAACGCCATTTTTCTGCCGGAGGGTATGGAATTGATGATAGCGTCCGGTGAGTAATTTGTGCGGATAAGCTTGATGTCCGACATCCCAAATTACTTTATCGCGATCGAGATCGAGAGTTTGGTACAGGGCAAGGGTTAATTCTACCACTCCCAATCCCGAACCCAAATGACCGCCGCTAGTGGCGACGGTTTGCAGGTGTTTTTCTCTAATTTGGCGAGCAATGTCTTGCAGTTGCCGAATTGACAAGCCATGTAGCTGGTTTGGATGTGTAATTTCGCTCAGATGCATTCCACTCTAAACTCCATTTTTATAAGACAAGTATGGGAGATTGAAAACGAGCGCGTCTATGCCTACGGCAGGCTACGCCAATAGACCTGAGATT
>CAKZHE010000227.1 GCA_936920195.1 uncultured cyanobacterium
ATTGCCCCTACACATCGGGGCAACCACGGGGGGATTGCCCCTACACATCGGGGCAACCACGGGGGGATTGCCCCTACGGAATTGCACAACTCATTGAGACGCGCTATATATGCGGAGCAACTGCGTAAGTCCTGGGAAACTATCGCTGGCCTCGCAAACAGAAATTTTAATTCTTACCAATAACCTAAATAAACCCGCCCCTACATCTAGCGGTTAAGTGAGATAGTTATTGTATGAATAATCTCACCAAATGACACATCGATCTAGTTGCGTCAAACGAGAAAATACTGATAAAATTCGATCTGATAGAACTTTTGCTCAATTTGTACAAACGTACTGATAAGTTCCGTCATCTCCCGTTGGTTAGTTGCAAATTTGGACGGTATGACAGCGGGATTTTCGCTTGCTTTACTCATTGTGAAATCAGGGTCATGAATACTAAGTCATTATTCAATCAACCGACATCGGCAATAGAAGCCGGCTATCAGTATTTGTCTTGCCACAGATCTGATGGTTGGCATTCCAGCATTGCCCTAGATGAGCAATTCCAAAACTCTCTGAGCTTGAATGCGATCGCCTCTCATAAATTTTCAGATAATATATGGAGTCAAGAGGTAATACAAGCATTAGAAAATAAGTTGGGCTGCGATTTGGCCACAGAAAATTTCACTGAAATGCTGGCGCTGAAATTTCTCCCCAGCAGTACCTTACCCACAGCGAACGCAGACATCGCCCAGCTTCGTAGGTTGTGGATGCACCATGTCCGCACTCAAGGCTTATTGAATGAAAAATGTTGGCGCTTCCTCTTTTTTAATACCAAAAATTTTGCCGCAGATACAGATTGCACAGGTGTGGCTTTAACGGGGTTATATGATGCTCAGGAGATCAACGACGATCAACTGATTGAGGGCGTTCGCGAACTGCTTTCTAGTGCCGCCGTCAACGACCTTTCAGCCAATGCCAACCAGATTGCGAACAAAAAGAATCAGGGTAGGTTGTCCAAGGGGGTATTCAAAACATACTTTGAAGACCAGAAATTTGTGAACTATCAAAAAAATGGTAGTTTGGAACCGCAGTCAGGAGCAGCATTTCGCGGCTGCAAGCACGATCCGGCTGTTGTTGCCAATGCTATGATACCAATTCTGAAAGCTTTGCAAACCCAAAAACTCCAACTGGATGAAATCATTCAATTAGATGAATATGCCCCGCCGCCAAGCAGTCAAGATTGGCGAACCTCAAAGCCTCATAATCGAGTTAATCGGGTGACAGTTAGGGAAATTATGGCTGCCAATTGGGAATATATTGCCAATCATCTGCCACAGGCAGAAAATGGCACTCGTTATTATCCCTATATGGAAACATTTCTATGTTTCCTGTCCGAGCTATTCTGGGCATTTCCCGCAGAAACCAGCGCCGCTATCAATCATCAGTTATTCAAGACCAAAATTGTTGATGTGCTGAAAAGTCCCCTGCCCACAAATTCAGTGCGATTAGCCCAAATTATCATTGCGGCGGACAACTACAATGCCTCAACTGCGATCATCGGAGATAAAATTCCCTTAGCAGTTATCCAGAATGCGAAAGCACTGCTGCTAAAATCGATTAAACCTGACGGTTCATGGCCTGTGGCTCCTTTCTATACCTTGGGAACAGATAGAAAAATTTATTTTGGTTCAGCCGCCATCAGTACAATTTTTGCCATTCGTGCCTTAGCTGGTCCCCCTGTTGACAGATTATTCAAAAATGAGGCAGTAGCGGTAGAGCCACATTTTAGTAATCGTAAGGTGAGCAATGCCCATCACAATGTCATAACCTCAGAACGTAATAGTACATTGCCCACCCTACAGATCTCATTTAGACGCTATCGGAGACGTTCCACCGAAAAGTCTCTACGAAATTAATTGACTTTATACTGTACGTGGGGCGGGTTTATTTAGGTTATGGGTAAGGACAAAATTCATTCCTCAACCCGCCCCTACAGTTGGTAACTTGCCAAAATTCCAAGGAAAAGGAGAGAAGAATTCATGACTATCACAGATAACCAGCACCTAACTCAGAGGAATGCCAACTTAGATTTGCCGCCATTGTTTGCTGAATGGATGCGTTTGTGGGATCTAGAAGAAATTCTGGCTCCAATCCTTCATACATCTGTAACGTGGGTAAAACGGTGTTCTCCACCTAATGCTTCCCCTGAAGATATAGCAATAGCTTGTATGGATTTAACTTTGTGGTTTTTTTATCTTGATGATTTTCTAAAAGAAGACTACAACATTGTCTTTGAGAAATGTTCAAAAATTTTGGATGGATATCAACCTACATCCGATGAACCAAAATTGTTCCACGCCTATGCCGATATCATCAACAGGGTAGCCCAACGAGGCTATAATATGCAATATTACTTACAAACTCGACAAGATAACTTGCAATACAGAGTTAAGTTTGCTCAACAACGATTTCATGGAGGAATGAATGAAAACAAACTAAGTTTCAATGAATATTTTGAAATTCGACAAACAACAATAGCAATATGGAATTGGTTAGCCCTATGGGAAATTTTAGGAAATTTTTATCTCAGTCCGCTAGAGCGAACAATGCCAGACGTGAAACGTGCAGTTATGGCAGTATCTTCTGCCCATTTTCTTGATAACGATTTGGTCTCTGTAGCCCGTGATATCAAAGAAAGGACTCCCAATCTTGTTATTCTGTACATGGAGCAGTATGGAGTTGATATTGTCAGCAGCGCCCAATGCATCAAGGAGCTATTTCAGAAGGAGGTCAATAACTTTCAACATTTATTATCTAAATTAGTATTGAATGCTTCTTCTAGCGATCAGATACGGCAATACTTTCAGTTTTTAGAGTTGATTCTTAATTATGTTACTACGCCTGGAATGGGGGAAAATGACAATCCTGACCGATATAGTTCTAATCTAGAATTAGCAGTCATAGCCTACAACCAAGCCCAAGAAAAGCTTTGAATTATGCGTATAGGGGTAGCGCCTAGGCTGTTGACTTTGTTGTTGCCCGAAAATGTACAGCTTTTAGGATGAGAAACTTGGCGATCTCTCAATACGGTTCAGTTAAGTCCCAATACAGTTCAGTAAGTAGGTGGTCATAAATACAAAGAACGCAAAAGTTCGTAGTTGGGCTTCAGCCCTAATTCGGAGAGGGCTGAAGCCCAACTACGAACTTAGTTAGCTGAACTGTATTGGATTATAATCAAGTTGTTGATTTTTCATTCCTTAGTACCCCGAAAAGGAGTTTTTGTGGAGTGCATAACCTGAGCGAACTTGCCACCGCCACGACCAATACTAAATCTACAATTGTGGTTAGGCAAGAAAAGAAAATATTTGGCATTCCTGTCGGCGATACAAACTTGATTTATGAAGGTCGCCAGTAACAATGCAGAAAAATTGATTGCAGATATTTTAACTAAAGCAGGTTTTGAATCCATTCAATTTGAAACTCAACCACCCGATCCTAACGCCTGTTCTGTCTAAGTTTGTAGTTGGGCTTCAGCCCTCTCTTAATTTAGGTTAAAACCCAACCACAAACTAATTTGGTAACTTGTAGTTGAGAATTCGCGCAAAACTAGCCGCTTGTAAACTTGCTCCCCCCACCAAAGCGCCATCAATTTCTGGTTGCGCCATGATTTCATCAATATTTTCTGGCTTCACCGAACCCCCATACTGAATTGAGACATCAGGATTGCTTAATCGAGAGCGAATTAAACCAATTACCCGATTAGCTTCACCAGCTTCGCAAGTATCTCCCGTCCCAATTGCCCAAATTGGTTCATAAGCCACAATCAAGTTTTTTTGATCGACATCAACCAAATCCTGGGCAAGTTGGGCGAAAATAATTGATTCAGTTTCCTTGGCATCTCGCTGTTGCTTAGTTTCGCCCACGCAGAGGATGGGAGTTAAACCCGCACTTTGGGCAGCTTTGAGGCGCAGGTTGACGGTGGCATCCGTTTCCCCAAAATATTGCCGACGCTCGCTGTGACCAACAATTACATAACTCACACCAATTTCTACCAACATCGGGGCAGAAATTTCCCCTGTAAAGGCTCCCTCATTTTCCCAGTGAACGTTTTGTGCGCCCAGCCGCACCCGACTGCCATGCAAACTTTGGGATAAGATCCCTAAAGCAGTGAAGGGAACGCAAAGAATCGCTTCCCGGTCATCAGGAGTCTTTTCTAGCTCCGGGGCAAACCCTCGCAGAAACTCTTGGGCTTCTGCTTGAGTTTTGTACATTTTCCAGTTTCCAGCAATTACTATTTTCCGCACAGCTAAATCAGTCAACTCCAAACCACAATGCCACATTAATTTTGACACTCTCCATGCCTAAAGGCTAGAGGATTGATGGCAATATGATAAAGTTGAACCAACGGCTCTCTCGGAATTAGTATGCAAAGCACCCCCGCACTGATTTTGCCCGATGCTCCCGCCCCTCAACTGCCTGACACCACCCCCATTAGCCTCCCGGATCATAAGCAACTGCCAGAATCAGACGGAACCTTTGTGAAGAATTTTCAAGAACATCCGCAAAGCATCGTTTTAACTACTTCTATTGAGCCTGTCTTACAAAAATTACATCCCGATGGACGGTACTGCATTGGACAGGATAGTGGGATCTACTGGCGGTTGACTGAGCCACTGGAAAAAGGAGCCGAGTCTCCAGACTGGTTTTATGTCCCCAATGTAGCCCCACTTCTGAATGGCGAATATCGTCGCTCCTACGTGCTGTGGAAAGAATTTGTCGCGCCTTTAATTGCGATTGAGTTTGTTTCGGGGAATGGTTCAGAAGAGCGCGACCATACTCCTCCGGGTGAAAATAACCAAGTGGGCAAATTTTGGGTTTACGAACAAGCAATTCGCATCCCTTTCTATGCCATTTTTGAAGCCAAGAAAGCTGCGGTGGAGGTTTATCATTTAGTGGATGGGCGGTATGAGCAGTTATTACCCAACGATCGCGGACATTATCCCATCGCCGCGATGGGTGTGGAGTTGGGCATTAAACGAGATGGGGGCGTACCTTGGTTACGCTGGTGGGATCAATCTGGTAATTTGTTACTAACTGGTGATGAAAGGGCTGTACGGGCAGAAGCGATTGTTGAGCAAGAGCGGCTTGCTAAAGAACAAGCCGAGCAAAAAGCTGAACGACTGGCCGAAAAGCTAAGAGAGTTAGGAATTGATCCCGATCGAGTATAATTAATTGCCCATGCCTGAAACTGCAATTTCAACTTCTGCTTACGCCATTGATTTTGGCACAAGTAATACCGCGATCGCGCGCTGGAATGCTGCCACTCAACAGCCGGAAACAGTGACTTTACCGGGATTATCGGTACGATTGGGACAAAATCCGCCCTTAATTCCCAGTTTGGTGTATGTGGAGGATGCGGCACAGGATCGGGTAATTGTGGGGCAGAAAGTGCGCGATCGCGCTTTAGAATTAAAGGCTAATCCCCGACTCTTTCGCAGTTTTAAGCGGGGGATTGGAGCCAATATTCAAGGTTTTCTGCCAGAATTGGATGGACAAATCATTACTTTTGAACAGGTAGGGGAGTGGTTTTTAAACCAATTAATTACCCAATTGCAAGCTCAAGAAGTTGGGGGATCTCGCTTGCAATCCCTGGTTTTAACTGTTCCGGTGGATAGTTTTGAAGCCTATCGCAGTTGGTTAAGTCAGGTTTGTCAGCAGTTGCCTGTGGAGCAGGTAAGGATGTTAGATGAACCGACGGCGGCGGCTCTAGGTTATGGCATGACCGATCAACAAATTCTATTAGTGGTAGACTTTGGCGGCGGAACCCTAGATCTGTCTCTGGTGCGGTTGGATGCCAATCAAAAAGCGGGAAAAAAACCTTTAGGATTTATTCTCAAATGGGGAGAAAAGTTTTTAGCCGATAGTGGCAAACAGCAAGCTAAAACGGCGCGGGTGTTGGCAAAAGCTGGACAAAATTTAGGCGGTAGCGATCTGGATAATTGGATTGCGGAAGATTTGGAAAAAACTACGGGTTTAGCCATTACGCCACTGACAATTCGGCTGGCAGAAAGGTTAAAAATTCAATTGTCGGCGCAATCAACGGCGCGAGAAGTTCATTTTGATGATACTACCTTTGAAAGTTATGAATTGGAATTAGACCGCCCCAGATTGGAAAGCATTTTAAAAGCCAATCAATTTTTTGAACGCTTGGATGAATCCATGGTACAGGTGTTGCAACAAGCGCGACGGCAGGGGATTGAAGTTGCCGATATTGATGGCGTGTTGCTGGTGGGGGGTACGGTGCAAATTCCGGCAGTGCAGACATGGATTAAACAATATTTTGAAGAAAGTAAAATTCACAGTCAACAGCCCTTTGAAGCGATCGCTAAAGGAGCATTATACGTCAGTCAAGGGATTGAGGTGCAGGATTTTCTCTATCATAGTTATGGTATCCGCTATTGGGATAGACGGAATAATCGCCACGGATGGCATTCTTTGATTAAAGCCGGACAAGTTTATCCCATGAATTCTCCCGTAGAATTGGTGTTGGGAGCATCCACCGAAAATCAACCTAGTATTGAATTAATTATTGGGGAATTGGGTGCAGAAACGGGGGGAACTGAGGTATATTTTGATGGCGATCGCTTAATTGCTCGTCGTCTGGATAGCAGCCAAACTCAGGTACAACCCTTAAATGATAAGGATGGGGCAAGGGCGATCGCGCAACTTAATCCAGCGGGATTTCCCGGTAATGATAGAATTAAAGTCTCTTTTCAAGTTGATGCCCAATGTTTTCTCAGGATTACAGTGGAAGATTTGTTGGCAAATCAAATTCTGTTGGCAAATCAGCCTGTAGTGCAGTTGAGTTAAGGAACTTTCCGCAAATGCCTAATAGGACTTACGCAGTTGCTCCGCATATAGCGTTGATGGTGCGTTACGCTGCGCTAACACACCCTACTAATAAAGCTATTGCGTAAGTCCTAGTCTAAGTTACCTCATCTAGTTGAGAACCGCTATCCAAAAACTGTGGCCACAACACATAGAATTTGTATTTTTTAATACCGAAGTTTATTCACGAATATATTAATTAACGGCAGAAATTGCCTAATTCCGGTTTTTGGGCGATCTTGATTAAGAATAGATTAACTCCCAATTAAATTTTTAAGAAATGTTTAAATTCTTGATAAAACTGGGTAAATAAGCTATTTAAATATAATCGACTCAAGCCGCACCTGATTTTTAACTATCTATAACTATATTTTCAAACTTTGTTTGGGAATATAGTTTGTCAAGTCGCTTCGCTCCAATTCAAAATTCAAAATTATTTCCATTCTTCATTTTGAATTTTGAATTTTGAATTTTGAATTCAAAAAAGGTCATGCCTAATTGGGGCTTCTGCTGACTATCCTATTATGTTTTAAGGATGCCAAAATGCTAGAGATTCTGCTTTTTTTTGCCACGGTCTTTTTAGCTTATTCCAATGGAGCTAATGATAACTTCAAAGGGGTTGCCACCCTTTTAGGCAGCCAAACCACCAGCTACAAAACAGCTATTTGGTGGGCAACAATTACAACTTTTTTAGGTTCTGCTTGTTCCATTGCTTTGGCTCAGACTCTACTGAAAAACTTTTCTGGCAAAGGATTAGTTCCCGATGCCATTGCCGATGGCACTGACTTTCATTTAGCAGTTGCTTTAGCCGCAGGCGTAACGGTTATTTTGGCAACAGTAACGGGATTTCCCATCTCTACCACTCATGGTTTAACCGGAGCCTTAGTCGGTGCGGGGTTAATGGCAATTGGAACTCAAGTTAATTTTTTGACCTTGGGTAATTCATTTTTTCTTCCCCTGTTACTTAGTCCAGTTATTGCCATTGCTGTAGGGGCATCAATTTATGGCCTATTTCACTACCTCCGCTCAAAATTAAACATAGAAAAACAGTGGTGCATTTGCGTTAATAATACTTATCAACCCATTCCAGTTCCGCAAGTTGAAGGTGGCATGAGTTTGTCACTAGAAGAATATCCTAATTTAGTTTTGGATACATCTGAGAAATGCGTGCAGAGATATCAAGGACAATTATTGGGGATTAATACCCAGCAAATTGTCGATTTTTGTCACTTTCTCAGTGCTGGAACAGTCAGCTTTGCTAGAGGACTCAATGATACGCCCAAAATTGTTTCTTTGATTCTAATTATCCAAGCCATTTCTATTCAGGGGGGAATGCTGGCAGTGGCTTTGGGAATGGCAGCAGGCGGATTGTTAAATGCGCGTAGAGTAGCGGAAACGATGAGTAATAAGATTTCCGAAATGAATCATGGACAAGGATTTTCTTCTAATTTAGTGACGGGATTGCTGGTAATTGCCGCGAGCAAGTATGGTTTACCAGTTTCAACTACCCATGTGTCTGTAGGGACAATCTTTGGTGTTGGAATAATTTCCCAAAAAGCTAATGCCAAGATGTTTTATCAGATTTTGCTTTCTTGGCTGTTAACTTTGCCAATTGCGGCTATCTTTAGTGGCATCTTTTACTGGTTATTTCATCAAATCAGTTAGGAATGAAAAAATCAATAACTTGATGCTCATCGTAGGTTGGGTTGCGCGACAGCAAAACCCAACAAATGGTGATAGGGAGGTGGGGAGATGGGGAGATGGGGAGGTGGGGTGATGCGAGACTGTCAGAACTTCCGCAACGCCTCTCCTACTGGGCAAAACCGGAGTTTTTAATAATTTCTCCGATCTGGGTTGAAATGATAGTCTAAAACCCTTGGCAAGGGTTTTAGACTATCAAAAATTAAGCGCGTGAAACAGCCCTGTCGTGGTTGCCCCCACCAAAATTATTCCTCTCCAGCTTTCCATGCTACCACTCTTTTCGGGTCTGGTATCCAGATGGAAATGATGGCGGCGGCAATCACAAATATGGTGGCTACCCACAGACATCCCGGCAAACCAAAGAGTTGAAAGATTAATCCTGATAATACTGTTCCGGCTAATCTGCCGCCGGAGTTAGCCATATAGTAAAAACCCACATTCCGAACTACTTTTTCATTCTCGCTAAAGGCTAACACCATATAGGAGTGAATAGCCGAGTTAAAAGCAAAGACAATGCCAAAAATGGTTAAGCCAATAATAATCACCGTGGCTGGGGGTGCGCCTAATTGTAAAGCTAGGGCGATCGCTGCCGGAATTCCTGCTAAACTAAAAGTCCAGATTTGGATAGTCTTGGATTGGGGAGGTTGATTAGAACCCAAGAGACTTAAGAGATTTGGAGCTTGGGATTGGATAATTCCATAACCAATTACCCAACTAGCTAAAAATCCCCCCACTTGTTCAAATCGCCATCCCAGGGTGCTATACAAAAATACTGGCAATCCCACCACAAACCAGACATCGCGAGCGCCAAACAAGAAAAATCGGGCGGCGGAGAGAATATTAATTTCTTGACTGTCAGAAAATAGCTGAGTCAGTTTAATTTTGGATTCAAATTTTCCCATCCTTCTCGGTAAAAAGAAGCCTGTGAGCATAATCAGGAACAACCAACCCGCCATCGCTATCAAGGCATTAATAAATCCTAACCAAGCTAACAGCACGCTCCCCACAAAAAAGCCTAATCCTTTCAAGGCATTTTTGGAACCAGTTAAAATTGATACCCACTGAAATAGGGTGGATTGCTGTTCTTGCGGAATCAGGAGTTTAATCGCACTTTTGGAACTCATTTTGGTCAAGTCTTTAGCAATTCCTGACAAGGCTTGTGCCGTCATCACATAAACAACTTGCAGTAAATGGGGCCAAGCGGGAGTGACTAAAGAAGTCATAGCTAAAGCAAATACTTGCAGTCCAATTCCCCCATATAAAGTGAGTTTTAGTCCCAGTTCTGAACCAATCCATCCCCCTAAAAAGTTAGTGATGACTCCAAATATTTCGTAAAACAAAAATAGAAAGGCTATTTGGATGGGCGTATAACCTAATTGGTCGAAATAGAGCAGCACTAGCATCCGCAAAGCGCCGTCAGTAATGGTCAGTCCCCAGTAAGCCGCAGTCACTAAAATGTAGTTTTGCAGACTTTTGGAAAGGGTAATATTATTAACAGTTGTAGCGGTCATAGGGCAATCCTAAAGTAAAATTCCTAACGAGGAGGAAGAGTCTGAGCAACTTTCCGAGCTAATTCCACCATCCGGTTGACATATCCCCACTCATTGTCATACCACGCCAGGATTTTCACTTGAGTTTCATCAACTACCATAGTAGATAAGGCATCAACAATGGCTGAACGAGGATCGTCTTTATAATCAACGGAAACTAAGGGTCTTTCTTCGTAACCTAAAATTCCTTGCAGACCACCTTCGGCTGCCACTTTAAACAGCTGATTAATTTCGCGAATGGTGGTAGGTCTGGAGACTTCAAATACACAATCAGTTAGCGAGGCATTGAGTAGGGGTACGCGCACTGCTAGACCATTCAGTTTACCATTTAATTCGGGATAAATTAACCCAATGGCGGTGGCAGATCCCGTAGTAGTGGGAATTAAAGATAAACTGGAAGCTCTGGCTCTTCGCAAATCTTTATGGGGGGCATCAACTACTATTTGGGTATTGGTGATATCGTGAATGGTGGTAATAATGCCGTGTCGAATGCCAATGCCTTCATGGATAACTTTGACAACGGGGGCAAGGCAATTGGTAGTACAAGAAGCGGCAGTAATTAAATGGTGTTGTTCCGGTTGATAAAGATGGTCATTGACTCCCATAACTAGGTTTAATGCCCCTTCTTTGACAGGAGCCGCCACAATCACCTTTTGGACTTGCCGCTCAAAATAAGGTTGCAGTAATTCTGGAGTGCGAAATTGCCCCGAACATTCCAAAACTAGGTCAATCCCAAAGTCTTCCCAAGGGACTTGACCAGGAGTAGAATATTGGCTAAAACTTAAGGATTGATTGGCAATGTGCAGGCGATCGCCTTCTGTATCCACATCCTGCGTCCAGCGTCCATGCACGGAATCAAATTTGAGCAAATGTGCCGCCGTAGTAACATCTCCATGTAACTCGTTGATATGCACAAATTCTAACTCGGCTCCATCCCATGCCGCTCTCAGCGCCAAGCGCCCCATTCTCCCAAATCCATTAATCCCAACTCGGATTCCCATAACTTCGCAATCCTGACAACTTAAATAGGTTAGAAAGGCAACAAAGATTCTCCCAAACAAGCGTTCAGAGCTATATGCAAAAATCTTGATGGATAGCGGGCAATGTTAATCAAGCCCTGACATAGACTAGCCAAGAGATTAGCCGCAAGTTTGGTCTGCAAAAAATTGTATCTTGATTTGGAAAAATTTGATATAAAGTGGTACTAGGTTTTAATATACTTGGTGAGATGGTTGAGTAAAACATGATATCTCAAGCCTTATCGACGATTCTTCAGCCAGCAGTGGCGATCGCCATTGGCATAGGCGCTTTGGCTACAGTACCCCTAATTGGAGCTTCTGGTTCTTCAGAAGAGGAGAGTGACACCGTGGCAGATTTACCTTCCGATCAAAATCCCCCTCAGTTCCAATTCCAATGGGATGCGAACTTTATCACCGATCCAGCCCGTTCTTTAGTTAAAAATAGCTTAGTCTGGTTTTTTGATATTCTTGACCAAACCCAAGGCTTTTTTGCCGAAGCCACCGAAAGCATTCAAGATTTAGTCTCGGAAGCCAAGTTGGAACAGCAAAATATCGCCAAAGCTAGAGGAGAGAGCGGTAATGTCGGTAACAAAGATGGGACTCCTCCCAGTGAAATTGAAATTGAAGAATAAGTAATTATTCTGCCTTTTTGAATTAGCTGCACAATAATATTTGTGGGCAGCAGTATTTTGCTGGTTTTATTGTTCTATAGAGAGAGCGATCGTGCTAGTAGCAAATCAAGCCACCACTTTAGTAACATCTCCGACAGCCACAGAACAGGTTGATTATCAAATTGCCCAATGGTTGCCAGGGAGATTTCGCTTGCGAATTCCTCGCCTCGCCTATGATGTTGATTATGGCAATCAACTAAAACGCTTAGTAGAAATTGAATTGATCGAAGTCATCGAAAGTATTCGGATTAACCCGCTGGCGCGTTCCTTGGTGGTGGAATATAATTCTGAAAATAGCGCGATCGCCCCCTCCCAACTGCAAGAAAAAATTATCAGTTTAATCCCCGCCGCCACATTTTCCCAACTAGCAGTCACCCCAGAGCCAGAAGAAAATCCCGAAAACGAAATTAATTATGTCGAGCGTTTAGGCTTACCCGTCCTCAGTTTTACCTTAGCATTAGGCGCACTGTTTAAACTCGCCGTACCGCAGTTTTTAATTACCGCCGCCATTTTTACCGGAGCCATCCCAGTCTTCAAAAGAGTTATTGAAGCCTTACAGTACGAAAGACAACTCACAATTGACTTTCTGGACGGTTTAGCCATTACTTTGCAAACCTTGCAAGGTAGTTATATCGCCCCATCCTTCATGCTTTGTCTGTTGGAATCGGGAGAAGTTGTGCGCGATTTAACCGCCAGAGGTTCCGCCAAAGCCTCTTTAGATTTACTAGACTGTTTTGGCAAATATGCTTGGGTTGAAAAAGATGGTGTTGAAGTCCAAGTTGCTGTTAAAGAATTGCAAGTTGGTGATTTAGTCGTAGTTTATCCCGGCGATCAAATTCCAGTCGATGGGATTATTGCCAGAGGCAAAGGTTTAATCGACCAATGTAACTTAACTGGAGAATCAATTCCCGTCAATCGAGGCGAAGGCGAAGAAGTATTCGCCTCCACAATTGTAGTCGATGGACAAATCTACATCACCACCGAAAAGACTGGTAATAATACTCGCGCCGGGGTAATTGTCTCCCTGATGGAATCGGCTCCTGTCCACGATACGCGGGTAGAAAACTATGCCGCCTTAATTGCCAATCAAGCCGTAATTCCCACCCTATTAATTGGCGGCACTGTTTTCGCCTTTACGGGCAACTTGAGTCGAGCCACCGCCTTAATTACCCTAGATTTAGGCACGGGAATTCGAGTTTCAGTGCCAACTACTATTTTATCCGCCATGACCTACGCGGCTCGCAATGGAGTTTATATTCGCAGCGGGCAAGCAATTGAAACTCTGGCGAAAATTGATACAGTAGTTTTTGATAAAACCGGAACTCTAACTCAAGGACAAGCCGGAATTGTCGATATCAAAACAGTTAGTCAGCAAATCCAGACTTCCGAAGTCTTAAGTTTAGCCGCATCAGCCGAACAAGGATTAACCCATCCCGTTGCCGAAGCCATTGTGCGCCATGCCAGAAATCTCCAAACTCCCATCTTAGAATGTCAAGATTGGGAATATCGAATTGGTTTGGGGGTAGTTGCCAACATTAATGGTCAAAAAACCCTGGTGGGCAGTCATCGATTAATGGATTTGGAAGAAATTGATTTAGAAGCATTGCATCGGCAGTATCCCAATATTAAATCCGGCAGTCATTCTCTAGTCTATGTCGCCAAAGATCGACAACTACTCGGAGTTATTTTATACAACGATCCTCCCCGTGCCGAAAGTGCCAGCGTCATTGCCGAACTGCGGGAGTTGGGAATCACATCTTATATGTTGAGTGGTGATGTCAAACGAGTTGCCATCAGCGTTGCCGATGAATTAGGCATCGATGCAGATAAAGTTTATGCGGAAGCTTTTCCAGAACGGAAAGTAGAAGTAGTAAAATCTCTACACGAAAGTGGGAAAACAGTAGCATTTTGTGGGGATGGCATCAATGATTCCGCCGCCCTTGCCTATGCCGATGTTTCTATTTCCTTTGCTGGAGCCACTGACATTGCCAGAGAAACCGCGAATGTGGTGTTAATGGAAAATGATTTGCGCGGACTAATTCAGGCAATTCGGATAGCGCGGCAATCAATGGAGATTATTTGGCAAAATACCGCGATTGTGGCTGTTCCCAATGTCAGCGCTTTAATTTCCGGGATTGTTTTTGCTCTCGATCCAGTTTTAGCCGTATTAATTAATAATGGTACGGCAATTTTAGCTGAATTGAATGGATTGCGGCCTTTATTGGGACCAGAGCAGCCAGAGCCAAAAGGTTCAAAAATGCTAGTTGCTGGCAGAAAATAGAATGCTACACATATACGATCCCCCTAAATCCCCCTTAAAAAGGGGGACTTTGAGCAACTTTCCGGTTCCCCCCTTTTTAAGGGGAGGCTCGCAGGGATCGAACACGGTTATTGCATGAATAAAATTGCTCAAAAACTTGCAAAGTCAACAGCCTAGGCTCTGCCTCGGATAAAAAAGCGAGGCGGAGCCTCTCGATATCGGTTCCCAGGCAGAGCCTAGGAACCAGTTCAAACCAGTTCAAACCAGTAGGGGCAATCCCCCCGTGGTTGCCCCTATTACTAGGATAGTTGCGTAAGTCCTGAGTGCGTCGGGGCGGGTTTATTGAGGTTATTGGTGAATATTAAAATTCATCCCCAAACCCGCCCCTACATAAATCACGAAATCAAGGGGATTACATCATCCCCATGCCACCCATGCCACCCATGCCACCCATGCCGCCCATGCCGCCCATATCAGGAGCGCCACCGCCAGCGGGTTTCTTTTCTGGTTTTTCCACTACGAGGGCTTCGGTGGTTAATACCAGCCCGGAAATGGAACCAGCATTTTGCAAGGAAGAACGAACTACTTTGGCAGGATCGATGATTCCCGCCGCAATTAGGTCTTCAAATACCCCAGTGGCAGCGTTATAACCAATGTTGAAATCGGTTTCGCGCACTTTTTCGACCACTACGGAACCTTCCACGCCAGCATTGTCAGCAATTTGGCGCAATGGGGCTTCTAGAGCCTTCGCTAGGATATCTGCACCAATCTTTTCTTCTCCATCCAAACTATTGCGGATTTCTGCCACTTTCTTAGCCAGGTGGATCAGTAAAGTACCGCCGCCGGGAACGATGCCTTCTTCCACTGCCGCTTTAGTGGCATTCAGGGCATCTTCAATCCGCAATTTCCGGTCTTTGAGTTCGGTTTCTGTGGCTGCTCCCACCTTAATGACGGCGATGCCGCCAGCCAGTTTCGCAATCCTTTCTTGCAGTTTTTCGCGATCGTATTCTGAGTCAGTTTCCGCTAACTGCTGGCGAATTTGACCAATGCGTTTTTGGATATCGGATTGGGTATCTCCACCCGCCACAATGGTAGTGTTTTCTTTGGTGATCAGGATTTTCCGGGCTGTACCCAACATTTCCAAGGTAGCTGTATCCAGACTGAGGCCAATTTCTTCGGAAATTAGTTGCCCGCTGGTGAGGATAGCAATGTCTTGCAAGAGAGCTTTGCGGCGATCGCCAAATCCTGGAGCCTTGATTGCGACTACACTCAGCACTCCCCGCGCTTTATTAACTACCAGAGTGGCGAGGGCTTCCCCTTCCACGTCTTCGGCAATAACTAATAGGGGTTGTCTAGACTGAGCGAGCTTTTCTAGGATGGGAATCAGATCCTGAATATTGCTGATTTTCTTGTCAGTAACCAGGATGCGGACATTTTCGTATTCCACCACCATCCGTTCTTGATCGGTGACGAAGTAGGGAGAAATATAGCCCCGATCCAATTGCATCCCTTCCACCACATCCAGTTCGGTGTTCAGGGATTTGGATTCTTCCACGGTGATCACACCATCTTTGGTGACTTTTTCCATGGCAGCGGCAATCATTTGGCCAACTTCTTCGTCATTGCCAGCAGAAACCGTAGCAACTTGAGCGATCGCACTGCCTTCTACAGGCTTGGCAACCGCCGCAATTTCCTGGACTAGCAGGGCAATGGTTTTTTCAATCCCGCGCCGCAAACTAACCGGATTCGCGCCAGCGGCAACGTTCTTCAAGCCTTCCTTAATGATGGCTTGTGCTAGAACAGTGGCAGTAGTAGTACCGTCGCCAGCAATATCCTTGGTTTTGGAAGCCACTTCCCGGATTAACTGAGCGCCAGTATTCTCTAGGGGGTCTTCTAAATCAATTTCCTTGGCAACGGTGATACCATCGTTAACAATCTGCGGCGCTCCGTATTTCTTTTCGAGAAGAACATTGCGGCCTTTTGGCCCCAGGGTGATTTTGACTGCATCTGCTAGGGCGTTAACGCCTTTTTCTAGCGCCCGCCGCGATTCTTCGTTAAACGCAATAATTTTTGCCATTTTCTGCTACTGAGTTCTCCTACCTGAATTTAGCACTCTACCATGCCGATTGCTAACTATCCCACCTGCCAATACTAGGCAAGCGATCGCCTATGCCGCAAATTAACTATCTGCCAGACAAACAACAAGTTGAAGTTGATGAGGGAGTAACCATTCTGGAGGCTTCTTGGGAGGGGGATATTCCCCATACCCATGCCTGCGGCGGTAGTGGACGTTGTTCTACCTGCCGGGTATTGGTGCTGAGTGGGTTGGAGAATTGCAGCGATCGCACCCGCGCCGAAAAGGAGGTTAGCGATCGCCTGCGCTTTCCCCCAGCCATTCGTCTGGCTTGTCAAACCCAAGTTTTTGGCGATATCCAGTTGCGCCGTCTTGCCATTGATAGCGACGATTTGGAATTAATTAATGATGAATTAGCTGGCAAAGTGATGCCAGAATCCATTGGTGAAGAAAAATATATTGCTATTTTATTTGCCGACATCCGGGGGTTTACACCCTTTTCAGAAAAGTTACTCCCCTACGATGTCATCTATGTTTTGAATCGCTACTTTCGCCGCATGGGGGAAATTGTCAATCGTTACCACGGCACGATCAATAATTATATGGGCGACGGTTTAATGGCGTTATTTGGAATTGATGATTCTAGTCAAGCTGCCGAAAATGCCGTGCGAGCCGCAGTGGAAATGGTAGCAGCAATGGAAAACTTTAATCCTCATTTAGAAGCTTTGTACCAACAAAATTTACACATTGGGATTGGGATTAATTACGGTTGGGTAGTGATTGGCGAAGTAGGAGCTTTTAATAATAAAAGATTGACCGCAATTGGCGATGCCGTGAATTTAGCTAGTCGGATTGAATCAGCTAATAAGCAAGTTGGCAGTACCTTACTGATTTCTGAAACTACTTATGAGCAAGTTGAAAAACAGGTGACAATTGGCAGGCGAGTTGAAGTAGAACTTCCAGGGAAAAGTGGTAAATATCCCCTTTATGAAGTCCTGGAAATCTCGGCTTTACCCTTTTCGCCAAAACCCATCCCTCCGCGTCGAAATAACTGGTTTGTAAAGCTTTTAGGTGGATTGATCAAGAAACTTTTAGCTATTTATTTTCGGGTAATGAGAAGAAATCCTAAAAAGAGATAAAATTACTAATTGCAGCACTGGCAATACAGGTAGGTTGGTTTACGCCTGCGGCACGCTCTGCGAACGTTCCTCAACCCAACCTACGGATATGGTAAATAATTATCCGGAGATGATATTAGGGTTGTTCTTGATTTTTTGTTTGTTCGACACCTGGCTCCTCCGTGGACTGGGAAATAGCGCCGCTGGGAGAATCAGCAACTAATACCAGTTCAGTTGCTGTCGAGTCATTGTGATGCCATTGATCCAAAATATCTTTAACTAAAGCTTCCTTGATCCAAACCTGTCCCACAACAGTTAAAGGAATGGCAAGAACAAAGCCTAAAAAGCCGAAGAAGTTAGCAAAAAACAATTGGGCAAGTAAGGTAGCGGCGGGTAGCAAAGATACTTGCTGTGCCATCACATAGGGGGTAAGCAAGTTGGTTTCAAACTGCTGAATGATGATGTAGAGAACTAAGATCGCTACAGATTTCCAGGGCGCATCTAATAGCGCGATCGCCATTGGTAAAACTACACTTAAAGTTGGGCCAATATTCGGCACAAAATTGAGCAATCCGGCTAAAACACCTTGGGCGAGTGCGAGGGGAATATGTAAAATTGATAGGCAAATAAAGCTCAATGTGGCTACGACGCTCATGCTAATTAAAGCGCCGATAAACCACTTGCCCAAAGATGCTTCGCATTGATCTAAAATGCTATTGGCTCGACGACGATAAAATGAGGGGAATAGCCGCACAAAGGCTTGACGATAGGCCATCGGCTGGACTAGGAGCATGATCGTTAAGATCAGCACCAGTAACAGATTAATAATAAAGCCTAGGGAGTTGGAAACCAAAGAGAGCGATCGCCCTAAAATTCCATTAATTAAAGGCTGAATTTGCTGGTTGAGACTGTCAATATCTGGTAAATATTGAATTACCTGGGGTGGCAGCAAAGTTGTTAAGCGATCGCGAGAACTTTCCCACAGTGCTAAGATTTGCGGAAGCTTGGTCGTAGTCAGTTCTTGAAACTGGACAATAAACGGCGGAACAATCAACAAGAAAAAGCCAATCATCACCGCGCTAAAAATAGTTAGCGCTAGCATTACTGCCCCAGTGCGGGGAATGCGATTTTTTTGTAACTTCCGGGCGAACTTATTCAAAGCTGTGGCTAGTAAGATGGCGGCAAATACTAGCAGCAGGACTTGCCGAATGTCCCACAATATGTATAGAGAAATGACTAAACAAATTAAACCAATCCACTGACCAAACTTCACTGCTTTGATTGCTCCTGACTGTGGGGAATTAAAAGCACTGCTATCGGCTAGATTAGCCGATCTTGTCCGCTCCGTCTAGAGTCGTTGTAGGCACGCCAACTTAATGCGATCGCCATGACAATTGTTGGTAATAGAACTAATCCAATGGCTGTCCCTGATGTCGCGGGTAAATTTAAACTACCCCCACCATATTTAATCAAAATAGAGATAACTGTTGACAACAGCAATACTTTCAGAATGAAACTAATTGGACTTGCCATATTTTGTAGTTAAGTTAAACAAAAATTTCAACTCAATGCTCAATTCTAGTATCTAGTAGGGTGCGTTAGCGATAGCGTAACGCACCGCGTACCAGTTAACGGTGCGTTACGCTGCCGCTAACGCACCCTACTGGGCTGTCTCAGCTAATTTGATGCAATAGAAAACCGCAGCAAGTCAGATAATCAGAGCTTGTGGGGATTTCTTAATTCACTATTTTAGCTGAGACAGTCCACTACTACTAAATATTGCTGATTCTTTCAATTCTAATCGAGGTGGCGATCGCCGGATTCTCTCTGCCACAAAAAAGACTTCAGCTCAAACCCTAAAGTTATCGCTGAAGTCAATTAAATGATCGAGCCGACTGAATCGTTTAGTAGGTTTCTACGTGCCAGCGTCCAGCCTTCTTGAGATCCTTTTGATAACTAGACCAAGTTATTCCTTCCTTAGCCGCCGCTGCCGAAATTGCCTCATCAATTCCGCCTTCCATCCCCTTCAAACCGCAGATGTAGGTTTGAGTCTTTTCTTCCTTAATCAATTGCCACAACTCATCTGCGTGTTCTGCCACTCGGTCTTGGATATACATCCTGCCGCCTTGGGGGTTCTGCTGTTCCCGGCTGATGGCATAGGTGAGCCGGAAGTTGTCGGGATACTGCTGCTGAAGTGCCTCTAATTCTTCTTTGTAAAGAATATTGGCAGTGGTAGGAATCCCAAAAACCAGCCAAGCCAAACCCTTAAATTGATAATCTGGGTTAGCTTGTCTTTCCGCTTCCTTGAACATCCGCCACAGATAAGCGCGGAAGGGAGCAATACCCGTCCCAGTTGCCAGCATGATAATTTTGGCATCCGGGTCGCTAGGGAGCAACATTTCTTTACCGACAGGGCCAGTAATTTTGACCTCGGCTCCAACTTCCAGATGGCACAAATGGGTGGAGCAAACGCCATAAACCGTTTCCCCGGTTTCGGGATGCTTGTATTCTAGCTGTCTAACGCACAAAGAAACCGTTTGGTCATCCACGCGATCGCCGTGACGAGTAGAAGCAATAGAATACAATCTCAGCTTCTGGGGTTTGCCCTTACTATCCACCCCGGGCGGGATGATCCCAATACTTTGACCTTCCAAATAGCGTAAATCGCTGCCAGCCAAATCGAATATTAGGTGACGAACAGTGCCAATCCCGCCTTCCTTCACCAATTCCTCATTAGACAAACACTTCCCAATCCAAGGACTATTGGGGCGATAGGTATTGACTGGGACATCAGCTTCATGCTTGGCAGGTTTAGCCTCTGGTGCAGGTTTTGCCCCCTCTGTTCCACTACTGGAAGTGGCTGTACTCGCTCCTAGGGGTTGAATGCTGAGAATTTTGCCCCCCAAGCGAGAAATTCGCTGCATGAATTCGTTCATCCGGTGGTAAGGCACGGTAATAAACGTGCTACCGCTGAGACGAATTGGGTAATTAGCCCCGTCGGTTTCTTGGTTTTGACGCAGACCTACTACCTCATACACAAAAAAGCGACTGCCAGCTATTGTATTGGCAGCCCCACCAGCTGCGCTTGGATTGTACATTGATTTAATATCTCCAAACCCAATTTAACATTTTGCTACAAGGTGCTTTTTCTACGACAGGTCAGATCGACTACTGAATTGCCCGTTCTAGAACCTAGGGGCGCATCTTTGAGAATTTGTAGCATGAATTGACTAGGCTTGCCTTTCCAGCGCCGCAGAGCGGTAAAACCTAGCACCTGCTCCGCTACCATCTAGCGAAGCGCCAACCCAAAGACTGCCACTATCGAGTCAGTTTACAAAAAAATGCCCCAGATTATCCATTTCTTTTCAGGAATTTGCCAGAAATTGCAGGCATTGGGGATGGCAAGGGGGGAGGCTGGAGATAAAAAAGAGGTCTTTCCCTAGCAAAAAGGCAAAAATCCGATGTTTTTTGAGACGCAATTCACCTTAGCATAGGTACTGAACTGAATTATCTCAGCGTTAGCCTTGTAGGGGAAATCCGATTTCTGGTAAAATTCTCTTTTAGCAGCTAAGAGTAAATACTTACTGGAAAAAGCTTGAGTCTTCCCCCACAAACAGTAGCTAACCAGCTATCTGGTTGCGTTTGTTTGCCTTGATTTATGAGGATACAGGGACGACCTCTGAGCGATTGATTTAGCTTGCACGGTTTTTAGTTGCCAATTTTCTCAGGCGATTTTAATCGCTTGTGTCGTTTTTCCTCTCAGCGCTAAAGCGACTGAGTTTCCAAACATCCCATATTTTCTTATGAGCAGTCAGCTGGATCGCGTGGTATTAATTGGTGTTGCCGGGGATTCCGGATGCGGTAAGTCTACATTTTTAAAGAGACTGACAGATCTGTTTGGGGAAGATTTCGTAACGGTGATCTGCCTAGACGACTATCATAGTCTGGATCGTAAGCAGCGTAAGGAAACCGGGATTACAGCGCTAGATCCGAGAGCGAATAACTTTGATTTGATGTACGAACAGATCAAAGCGCTGAAAAACGGTCAGAGTATTAATAAGCCGATTTACAACCACGAAACGGGGATGATTGACCCGCCGGAAGTGGTTGTGCCTAACCATATAGTTGTAGTGGAAGGACTTCATCCTTTATACGACGAACGAGTGCGATCGCTTTTGGACTTCAGCGTTTATCTTGACATCAGCGATGAAGTCAAAATTGCCTGGAAAATTCAGCGCGATATGGCAGAACGCGGTCATCGCTATGAAGATGTGATTGCGGCTATTAATGCGCGGCGACCTGATTTTACGGCCTATATTGAGCCACAAAGAGGGTTTGCCGATGTCGTCATCCAGGTATTGCCGACGCAATTAATCCCCGATGACAAGGAAGGTAAGGTGCTGCGGGTACGCTTGCTCCAGAGAGATGGCGTGGCTGGGTTTGAACCTGCCTATTTGTTTGATGAAGGTTCCACTATTTACTGGACTCCTTGCGGTCGTAAATTGACCTGTTCTTGGCCTGGAATTAAAATGTTCTACGGGCCAGATAGCTACTACGAAAAGGAAGTTTCGGTGCTGGAAGTAGATGGTCAATTTGACAATTTGGAAGAAGTGATCTACATCGAAGGTCACTTAAGCAATATTTCTACCAAATACTACGGCGAGTTAACCCATTTGTTGCTGCAACACAAGGAATATCCAGGTTCCAACAACGGAACTGGTCTTTTCCAAGTGCTGGTAGGGTTGAAAATGCGAGCGACTTACGAACGGTTGATTGCGGAACAACCTCAATTAGCTGCCAAAGTTTAGCCATTCGGAAAATTAAGTTATTTTAACGCGGGCTGCCAGCTTTGGCACTCGCGTTTTATTTTTTAACAAGTAGTAGGGTGGGCAATGAAAACAGACCATATCTTTTATCGAATCTTTAAAGACTTACCCCAAACCTTCTTTGAATTATGGTCAGAATCTCCCGAACAAGCAAACTATTACCGTTTTGATTCCGTAGAATTAAAACAGACAGCCTTTCGGATTGATGGGGTGTTCCTCCCCAATAACCCAGATAACCCCATCCATTTCACCGAAGTCCAATTTCAGAAAGATCCCAGCATCTATCTGCGGTTATTTTCCGAAATTTTCACTTATTTACGAGAGAATCAACCGGATTTACGCTGGCGAGCTACAATCATCTTTAGGAGTCGGAGCATTGAACCTACTGCTAGACAACGAGAATCTGTACAACCGCTGTTAGATTCTGACCTGGTTAGATGTATCTACTTGAATGAACTAGAAGTCAGCGCTGCCACTCCTTTAGGCATCAAAATCATTCAATTAATGGTTGTCAAAAAACAGCAGTTCTTGGAGAGAGCTAAGGAGTTAATTCAGCAAATTCAACAACAATCTACTGAAGAGTCTTCGCGGTTGCAGTTGTTAAACCTATTAGAGACAATCGTTATAGCTAAGTTACCCCAAATGAGTCGCCAGGAGTTAGAAGCTATGTTTGGTGTTGATGATTTGAAGAAAACTCGTTTTGCCCAAGAGTTGATTGAAGAAGGTAAAATAGAAGGTAAAATAGAAGGGAAAATAGAAGGGAAAATAGAAGGGAAAATTGAAGGGAAAATTGAAGGCATTACCGAAGGGAAATTGCAGACAGTTCCTCGCTTGTTAGCTAAGGGTTTTTCAGTAGAAGAAATTGCTGATATTTTACAGTTAGATGTTGAGCAAGTCCGAAAAACAATTATTGACTTGAATTAAATATCAGCCATGCAAAAAGATCGACAGCAGCGGGTAATTACGGCTTGGGAAACATTTCTAAATTCATCCCTGGATACTTTGGGAGAGCAGCAAATTAGTCCAGAAGCAGCAGTTTTAGAATTGTTTCATTCTGTCGCGGCAACGGTTCCCGCCTATCAAGCTTTTTTGGCAGCGAGGGATATTCATCCTACTAGCATTCAAACTTGGGCGGATTTTCAAAAACTGCCGCTGATTGATAAACAAAACTATTTACAGTGCTATCCTTTAGGGGATTTGTGCCGCGATGGCAAACTAGAAACTGGTGACTTAATTGCGGTTTCTTCTGGCTCCACGGGAAAACCGACATTTTGGCCTCGATTTTTGACAGATGAATTGCAAATTGTGTCTAGGTTTGAGCAAATTTTCCGGGATAGTTTCTCTGCCGATACTCGGCGCACTTTAGCAGTAATCTGTTTTCCGATGGGGACTTGGGTAGGGGGACTTTATACGACTAATTGTTGTCGCTATCTAAATAGTAAGGGTTATTTGGTAACGGCGATCGCACCGGGTAATAATAAGGAAGAGATTTACCGAGTTGTGCAGGAACTGGGGAACAATTTTGAGCAAGTGGTATTGTTGGGTTATCCCCCGTTTATCAAAGATGTCATTGATACGGGAATTGTGCGGGGAATAACATGGCAGCAATACAATCTCAAAATGGTTTTTGCGGGGGAAGTGTTTAGCGAAGAATGGCGCAGTTTGGTAGGTGAAAGAACTGGCTCTGCCAATCCCATTTGGGATTCAGCGGCACTTTACGGCACGGCAGATGCAGGAGTTTTGGGCAATGAAACGCCTTTGAGTATTTGCATTCGCCGTTTTTTAGCCGCACATCCAGAAGCAGCGCGAGCCTTGTTTGGAGAATCTCGGTTGCCGACTTTGGTACAGTACGATCCTTACAGTCGCTTTTTTGAAGTAAATGAGGGAACTTTATATTTTTCTGGGAATAATGGCATTCCCTTAATTCGCTACCACATTGCCGATCATGGGGGAATTATTCCCTATGCCCAAATGTTAGAATTTCTGGCAAAATGGGGTTTTGATCCGATGGTAGAATTAGGGGGAAAACCATCTAGGGGGATTTTCCGTTTACCTTTTGTGTATATTTTTGGAAGAGCGAATTTTACCGTTTCCTATTTTGGGGCTAATATTTACCCGGAAAATGTGACAGTGGGTTTAGAACAATTGGAAATTCGAGATTGGGTGACAGGAAAGTTTGTGATGCAGGTAAGATCGGATGGCGATCGCAATCGATTTTTGGCTGTGGTGGTAGAGTTAGCGCCGGGAATTGCGGCGAGCGAGTCGAAACAACAAGCAGTTGCCCTAGCAATTCGCGCTCAACTCCAACGGCTCAATAGTGAGTTTGCCAACTATGTACCGCCGGAATATCAGTTACCCCAAGTTACTTTGACTGCCACTGGAGATCCTGAATATTTCCCCCTAGGGGTAAAACACCGCTACACTCGCCCCGATGCTTAGGAATAAAAATCAAAGAAAGTTTGTAGTTGGGCTTTAGCCCCTCCGGATTAGGGCTAAAGCCCAACTACAAACTAATTATTCTGGGGTTGGATGATGGTTTGCAGTAGGTTTTGTTTGGTAGCAGACTGCAAGTATTTTTGATGGAATACTTGCCACTCTTGCCAAGATTGATATCTCGTTTCGGCAAGTTGATTCATCAGCGTTGGCAATTTAGATTTGGTGGCGGATTGGAAAATATTAGTCACAAATGCCCCTAATACTTCGCTATCTTGAATATCTCCTAAAATAGTCTGAATTGCTTTGAAATCTTGAACAATCTCGGCATAATGGGCATCGTAGGATTCGACAAATAGCTCTAGTTGATAGCGCGATCGCTTAGTTTGTTTCCGCAAACTATGGAGAATTTCCCCCTGGGCTGTTAGAATGTCTTCAACGCCGTCCCTTCCTAATTCAGTTAAAAAGTCAATTTCTCCCGCTTTAACTTCGATGCCAATTAACCAAGCCGGATGCAGCAACCATTTACTAATCAGTGGTAGTAGCAAACTAGGCAGTAAATCGCCAATGGGAAATTCTGCCATTACTTGATATTTGGGTTGATGCAACCACTTTTCCCAAGCTTGTTTAAATTCTTGGTAAAGGGGGCTATTCAACAAAGATTGTACTTGGAGCAAAGTTTGCTGACGCTGTTTGGCTAGACGATTTAGCACCTTATCTAGAGACTTTTGTTCCGATTTTGGCAAATTGGGGCGATATTTTTCCTCTAGTGCCTCCCGCAGAACATCTAAATCCCGCAATTCTCCCAAAATCTGACCAATTTTAGCCACTTTTTTGTCTTGAGTCGCCTTCGGCAAGTCTAATGCCGGGGCAAAACCATCCATTGCCGAGCGCAGGCGGCGAATCCCAACGCGCATCTGATGTAAATCTTCGGGATCGCGATCGCCAATTACATCAGATTCGTATTTAATGGTTTTGTGAAAATGTTTTTCAACTGCCAGATATGCCCACTCTCCTAGAGTTTGGGCTTTTGGTAAGGCATTATTTTCCATAAAATTAATGGCTGGCTGCTAAAAATGAGGAGCGCTTCAAATCCCACTGCCAGACTGTTTATCGCTCTAGGTAGAAAAAATCATTATAACATATTCTTGAGAAAAAAGATCGCCTGAAATGTGTTTCTGGTCACATTAGGAATCAGGAATGGTTAATATGAGAATTTTTGAACCAATCTTTATCAGTATCCATATTTATTCACCCATTTTACCTAGTTTCCTTAGTGCAGCTTCGGCAGCACGTTTTTCAGCTTCCTTTTTGCTACGATCTTTGCCTCTACCATATTCGACTCCAGCAATATAGACTACTGAAGTAAACTCTGGATCATTATCAGTTCCACCAGAACGAATGGTTTTGTACTCAGGTGGTTGTCTACGAGGATTTCCAGGGAATGTGGGATCTAAAGCTACTTGTTGTAACCAACCTTTCAGATCATCTTTAACTTGGGGAATTAATTCTTCCGTCGTAGGTAGATCATTAACTACTTTTTCAAAAAAGGGATTAATCAAATCGCGGACTGCTTCAATTTCTGAGTCTAAATAATAAGCCCCAATGACTGCTTCAAATACATTACTGAGTAATGAGGGTTTGCTCCGTCCTCCGCTAATATCCTCGCCCTTTCCCAGCCGCATCCATTTTCCCAGATCTAATTCCGAAGCGAATCTTGCTAATTGGGGCGTATCAACTAAATTTGAGCGTAAGACAGTCATTTTGCCTTCTTTCAAATCTGGATTTCGTTTATATAGAAAATCACCACTTAAAAATGTCAAGAGAGCATCTCCAATAAACTCTAGTTGCTCATTATCCTCACCAGTATTGGGATTTTCATATTTATAAGAAGTGTGGGTTAGAGCTTGATTCAATAAACAGGCATTTTGAAAGGGAATGCGCGTCAATAGTTCATCAAGTTTTTGTTTGATTCGATTTTCTTCGGCATCTGAAACAGGTTTATGTCTGGCTTCATGCCTTGCTTGTTCTTGAGATAAAAGACGGAGAACATCTTGTCGCTGCTTTTCTACATCTGGCAATTGAGTTGCTGAAATAGATCTGAGCAACCGAATTATGCTGTCGATTGCTCGATAGGTGTCATCCGTTGAGAAGGTGGACTGATGCGCCCATTGATTTCGTACTTCCATTAACTCGCTAAGAAGAGGACGATCTGACTGGTTTAATTTATACTTAAAAGTTTTATCCCATTCCTTAATTAAAATGATTAATAATGCCGATATATCTTCTCGGATAATATCGTTTGCTGGTCGTTTCGATGTCTGATGATCTCTTAGATGTATGGCAGCCTTTGTTATCCATTCATTACCGTACTTGGTCTGCATCGTTTGTTCTGCGTAAACATATAAGCCTTGACGCAGGGAATCTAAAGCTTTGCCAATTCTTTCCCGATTGTTCATCATCATTATTACCTCCTAGTTAATAACTATGCAATTTCAAAACTTGATTCTATGTGCATCGCGAATTCCTAGGCTATAGCATAGCCTGAAAACTGCCGCATATAAGGAGGTTGAAACCCAATCACGATATCCTCTTTAGGTACACCCATTTCAACGAGAGCTTGACCAACTTCTAATTCAGTATTGTTTATTTGAATCCAGATTTTTTCATTTTTAATGTCTAGATGAATTGAACAGCCATAGATTCTTTCTTTTTTATCCCAGCCAACTGCTACCACTTGATAATGATCTCGTTCCGTGTCAAAATTTTTTTGAATTTCAATGTCACCGTGAGATGGCTTGTAGGTAGCATATTGCTCAAGCAATTGTTTGACTAAGGTTCGATAAGTTTGAAGCTTTTCTAAATTTTCCATCATCCTACCTTCCCATCGATTTCATCTAAAATCTTTTTCACCTCAGCTAAAAGGGCGCTGTGACAAATACCATTACTGGCAATTAAACATCCCCATTGATGGACATCTCCCCGGTTGTATTTTAAGGGCGTGCCATCTAAATAGGTAAATTGTCCCCCAGCTTCAGTTAAGATTAATTCTGGTGCTGCCATATCCCAATCTTTGGCGGCAGATTTGCCCGAAAGGGAAATATAAATATCGGCTTGCTGTTCCACAATGGCAGCAATTTTACAGCCGACACTGCCCACATAAAGTTTGTTTTGAGCAGGTAATTGCTGGAGCAAAAGATTAAACCGCTCGTCGCGATGGGTGCGGCTAACTACTAAGGATAAATCTTGCCAGCGATCGCGCTCGGAAACTTGCAATTTTTGACTTTTGCCGTCGCGAGTTTCTACAAAACTACCGCCGCCTTTGATCGCCCAGTAGGATTTTTGGACTTCGGGATAGGTGACAACAGTTAATACTGGACTACCATGATAGGTCAAGGCAATATGGACGGAAAATTCGCCTGTGCGCTCGATAAAATCGCGAGTACCATCTAAAGGATCGATAATCCATACCCAAGACTCCGGTAAAGCTTCGGCTTTGGTTGTACCAACGGGAGGTTTATAGGTTTCTTCTGTAAGGTAGCCAATATCTTCGCTGCCAAAATTTTCCTGAAGTTTTGCGACGATATAATTATTTACGGCAATATCAGCCGCCGTAACTGGTTCTCCTCGTTTGTCGCGAATATTCAGTTGGCTGGCATCAATACCAGTATAAAAAGATTGCAGAATATCGGCGGCTCCCCAACCAATTTGCCGAGCGATCGCGCTAGCTGCTTCTAGTCCATCATAACGGTCATTGCCCAAAGATTTTAAAACTATCATTTAATCTATGCTTCCTCAAGTAATCTAGAGATGTTGCTGGAAATGTCTTTAAAATTCTAACAGCACTGGTATATTCCCACTTCTTTTGGATTCACAATGTCTACCGAACCCCAGCCTGGAAATCTATATATTGTCGGAACGCCCATTGGTAACTTAGAAGATATCAGTTTCCGAGCCATCAAGATTTTACAAAATTGCGATGCGATCGCCGCTGAAGATACCCGCCATACGGGGAAGTTACTGCACCATTTTCAGATTACCACCCCCCAAATTAGTTACCACGACCATAACGAACAACAGCGAATTCCTGAAATTATAGAACAATTGCAGGCAGGCAAGGCGATCGCCCTAGTCACTGACGCGGGAATGCCGGGAATTTCCGATCCGGGCTACCAGTTAGTTAAAGCCTGCGTCGAAGCTAAAATTATTGTAGTACCTATTCCTGGTGCTAGTGCAGCGATCGCGGCTTTGAGTGCAGCGGGATTACCGACAGAGCGATTTGTATTTGAAGGATTTTTACCAACAAAGGGAAAAGTCCGCCAAGAGCGGTTAGAATTGTTGTCAAGCGAAACTCGGACGCTGATTTTTTATGAAGCGCCCCACCGCCTCCGACAAACGCTGGATGATTTAGCCGCCACTTTCGGGGAAAATCGCTGGCTGGTTTTAGCCAGGGAGTTAACTAAACTGCACGAAGAGTTTTGGCGGGGAACTATTGGTGAAGCAGTTGCCCATTATCTCCAGCACCATCCCCAAGGGGAATTTACCCTAGTGGTGGGGGGAGCGCAACTGGTAAAACCAGAATTTTCTGAAGAGGAACTAAAAGCCGAATTGGTAAAATTGTTCAGTCAGGGAATTTCGCGATCGCAAGCCAGTCGCCAACTTGCTAAAACTACCGCCCTTCCTCGCCAGCGACTCTATCAATTGGCTTTAAATATTGAGTTTAAATTTGCCTCAAATGACTAAAATTTTCATCCAGCTTGTGGGCTTAGTGTTGCTACTAATTGGGATCAAATATCTAGGTGATAATATCCTTTTTACCAGTACATACTATCGCTATTCCTGGCAAACTATACCAGCCGCAGGTTCCGCGATCGCCGTTGTTTCTGGAGTAATTTCGCTAGTCTTTTTTCGCCGTCAAACTGGCAATCTGGGCTGGATCTTTTTAATGATTGGAATTGTTCTAGTCTTCATCAGTGGGGGAGTGCTGTTAAAACCAACTAGCTTATGGGATCTGTTTATTGGCTTGTTAGCTTCAGCCGTTGGGTATCAATTTTTAACCGAGGGAAGATGGCGGTTTTAGATTTCTCAAAGTTATCTAGTAGGGTGCGTTAGCGGCAGCGTAACGCACCGTTAACTGGTAGGCGGTGCGTTACGCTATCGCTAACGCACCCTACTACTGTCCATAAAAAGGCACAAAGTCAACAGCCTAGGCAGAGCCTGGGAACGAGTAAAACCGATATCAAGAGGCTTTGCCTAGGTGTTGTCCCTAGCGTCTCTATATTTTTAGCAGTTGTCGCACCACACTCAAGAGTTCTTGCTTTTCCACAGGTTTAGTTAAATAGCCATCCGCTCCTAACATAGTTCCCCAGGTTTTATCCACACTGGTTCCCTTGCTAGAGCAAATTAATACTGGAAGTGATTTAGTATCAGGATTATTTTTTAAATCACGGCAAAGTTCAAACCCACTTTGACCGGGTAGAATCACATCTAGAATAATCAAATCGGGTTTTTTTTGGCTGAGTTTTTCGCGGGCTTCTTCAACGCTGGTGGCACTAATTACCAATAACCCAGCTTCCTGCAAGGAACGCACCAAAAACTCCCTTTCGGTCAAACTATCTTCAACCAGTAAGACTGTATTCATTAAAATATCTCCAAAAGTGGGGCGTGGGAAGAGCCAACAACAAACTCGCGGAAATGAAACCGCAGTTCCTTTCCTGATTCTTGACTTTTTGCCAGCAGCAAATCGAATTCTGACTTGTTAACCATTAAAGTTGGTCTTGATATATTTTTGGATCGCTGCCAGCACCTTCTCCACATTAATGGGTTTAGTGAGATAGTCACTGGCTCCGACCATTTTGGCTCGCACCCGATCGACAATACCATCATTACCCGTCAAAATGATCACTGGGGTATTCCGAAAAGTAGAAACTCGCCGAATCTGGGCGCAGATTTCATAACCATTGGCAACGGGCATGATTAAATCGAGAAAAATCAAATCTGGCTTGTTTTGCAGTAAAATCGGCAGGGCGGTAATAGAATCCTGGATAGTAATGCAGCGATAGTTGGCTGCAGTCAATATTTGCTCCATACTCTGACACAACTGTAAGCTGTCATCCACACAAGCGATTAAAGGATGGTTAACTTGGGATGGAGGATGAAGGCGGTTATTAGTGGGAGCATCGGGGAAAGAGGTGGGCAAGTGCGCTCTAGAAATTTCTTCTGGCACTCTTTTTTCTCTGATGTCTGGAGAAGAGACTGGGGGCAATGCTGGGGGAGGGAGGTCAGGAATTGTTTGCAATCCCACCAAATTTTGACGAATGTAGGAGACTAGCGATCGCGTCAATTTTACCAGATCTAACTTCATCAAAAATGCCAAATCCCGCAAAGTTCGATGACCATCAATCAGGCTAACCAGATTTTTGTACACTGCGGGGGAAGTTTGCTGTTGGAGTTGCTCTGGACTATCGAGATGGGGGGCTAAGTCCGGAAATATATCTGCCAAATCCGCTTGCTGCCAAACTTCCCAAGCTTGATGGGCTTGCTCTAGGGCCTGATTAGTATTCAGAACGCAGTTAGGAGGGAGGATAGCACCTTTAGACGGGCGCACTCCTGGTCGCCACTGAATGTGGAAGCCATCAATACCTGTAGAGAGATTTGATTCTACTGCACCGAGCAGGTCTTGCAAAGATTCTTGGGGTCGATCTTTCAGATGCTGGCGTTCGATTTCTCGATGTTGGAAGATGTCAAACAACACTTCGCCGACAGTTGCCGAAATTATTGCCAACAATTGTTCTGAATCAATTTTTTGTCTTTTAACCAAAATTGTCAGCAAGTGATAGTCCCAGCACTCAAAATCATCCCCATCACGAGCGATTAAATTGGGATTGATTTCTGGGCAGAAGCGAACTTGTCTGCGCCACCGCCGCCGGGGATGGATGCCACCGCTTGCCCAGATGAGACGGCCTAAGCCAAAATAGAGATGCCATTTTTGGCCTTGGGAACTCTGGATTTCCATTTCTCCAGTAAATTGCCTCTGGCTGAGGCTTGCCAGTTGACCGGCAATGCTATCAATCATTACATTATCAAGAGTTACCATGAAAATATTACCTTTAAAAGCAGAAATGAAAATGGTTTAGGTATTAAGGGAGTTTATTGATTAGCGATCGCCATCCTCTAACTAATGACGGCTGCTCAGAAGGAGGGGGCTGGATTAAGTGCTTAACTTACTCTGTTTATACCCAAAAATTGCCGATATAAATCCTTATCCTTTTTCCATCTATTTTCAGTAATATTACGGTAGCGAGGGATTGTAGATGCCGTTTACTCCCCTAATAGTTTTGGTCAACCTTCATTACTCAGCTTTTTTACTTCTAGTGATATTCTAAGTTAAGTAAACAAACTAAACCTTAAAGGTTATAAGAAGCTTAAGATTAAATATAAAGCTTTTGTAAAAGTTTAAACAGGGCGTGTAATAATACTTAACTATGTTTAATAAAAAGTTGGAATATGGGAGGCCGCAGTGAGTAATACTCAACAAGCAGAGCGCCAGAAAATTCTGGAACTAGCTAAACAGGGAAATCCCAAGATTATCGCGGCTCTGCTCAATCGCCAGCTGCAACTACGGGGAATTACGGCTAAAGTGGCCTTGAAAAATATTTGTTTATACATTGTTCTGGAATCAGATACTGATACCATCCCCGAAGAACGACCGCTGGTCGAATTTATTCGCCAAGCCATGACTAAACTGAAGGCTGAGGGATTCAAAACCGTCAAAGTTTGCGGGCGAATCCGAGAAGAAGAGATTCCGGTTTGGATGCGCGAAATTGTTCTAGACCAGAATATCGAACCAATAACAGAGCAAAAAAGAACCGTAGAAATACTAAAATCTAAATCTGAAGAAGGATTGTCAGCCTGGTTAAAGTCAGGGACAACTGTTATACCTTGGGAAAGTGAGAACTTAGCCATTGAGAACAATCAGCGATTTTTGCGCTTTCACTTAGGGTTTGAAGATACCGCCCTCCTCCCCCTAGACAGCATCAAAGAAGTTCTCCGCGTCTCCGCCGCCGAGATCTTGCCAGTTCCCCATATGCCAGATTGCGTCTTGGGAATTTATAACTGGCGGGGCGAAATGCTGTGGACAATCGATCTTAACAATTTATTGGGGTTTCCCTCACTGAGTCAGTCCCAGGGTATGCTGGTGACTAGCACAACTAAAAATGTGGCGCTGGTAAAGTTCGCGATCGCCCTGCAAGTAGGCAACCAAGTGTTGGGATTAGTCGTGCAACAAGTAGATGAAATTGAGGAACACAACTGGCAAAAACTCCAATCCCCCAATCCTGGGTTATTTTCCCCCAAACTCCTCCCCTTCGTCCAGGGATATCTGACCGAAGCTAGTAGCATTGTTTTAGATGCCCGTTCGATTGTGCAATCTCCCCTCTGGCAAAAGAATTTGGAATAGCCCCAGGCAAAAATCGTGAAAACAGACACTATTTTCTACCAACTATTCCAGAACTTTCCCCAAATCTTCTTTGAACTGATTGGACAAACAGAAGTAGACCCCCGTACCTACAAATTTGCGGCTCCAGAAGTCAAACAACGAGCTTTCCGGCTAGATGGATTATTTCAGCCTATCCTTAATAATCCCCATCAGCCGATCTACTTTCTGGAAGTGCAATTTCAAAAAAAGCTGAAATTCTATCCTCGGCTATTTGCGGAAATTTTCACTTATTTCGATCAATATGACCAAGATACAGAATGGTACGCTGTTGTCATCTACCCTCGGCGCAGCATTGAAACCCCAGCCAACCGACAGTACCGAGAGTTAATGGCACATCGGTTGCGGCGGATTTATTTAGACGAGATTGTGGAGATCGCAGAGCAATCAATTGGGATCGGGATTGTCAAGCTAGTTGTAGAATCGAAAAGGAAGGCAGGTGAAGTGGCTCGCCACCTAATCGAACGAGCCAAACAAGAACTAACCGATGCCGAGATTCAAAAACAAGTTATAGAATTGATTGAAACAGTAATCTTGTCCAAATTTGCGAATCTTAGTCGCCAGGAGATAGAAGCCATGTTGAAACTGCCAGAACTGAAGAAAACCAAGGTTTATCAAGAAGCTTTGGAAGAAGGTCGCGAAGAAGGTCGCGAAGAAGGTCGCGAAGAAGGTCTTCAAGCAGGTCAATTAGCCCAAAAATTAAAGATGGTATCTAAACTGCTCCAACGAGGAGATAGTTTGGAGGAAATAGCTGATTTATTAGAATTGGATGTTGAAGTTGTTAGGGAAATGTCTCAACAGCAATAGTGCGATCGCTCGCGGAGCTTCCCTCAATTAAAAAAACATTAATAGCGATCTTGTCCAAATTTGTGAATGTTAGTCGCCAGGAGATAGAAGCCATGTTGAAACTGCCCGGTCTGAAGAAAACCAAAGTTTATCAAGAAGCCTGGGAAGAAGGCTATCAAAAAGGTCGCGAAGAAGGTCGTGAAGAAGGCAAATTAGCACAATTAATATTACCTAAACTGCTCCAACGAGGAGATAGTTTGGAGGAAATAGCTGATTTACTAGAATTGGAGGTTGAAGTTGTCCGGGAAATGTCTCAACAGCAAAAGCAATAGTGCGATCGCCGGGTTTCACCCGATTAAAAAAACCTGCCTTAATTGGAATTTGGCAAAAATCAAAAATCTGAAAAATCTGTCTTCAGCGCATCTAAACAAACTATTAAAAGCCTAGGGAAATCACCACAATGACTGCTAGCTATAGATCTCAATCTGCATCAGACCAACCCTTTGATAAATCTGAAGGTAATAAAGGCAATGCTGAAATAACTGCCAAATTATCAAATACAGAAATTCAGGAATTTAAAGAAGCATTTAACTTTTTACGGTCAGAATTAGACCGAGCCGGAAGACTAGAAAGACGAGAAGTAATTGATAAACTGCTCCGGATTGAAAAATTTGGAGTACAGGTTGAAAAAATAGCCGCAGTAGTTAATCAGGAATTAGCTATAGACCGTAGTGAAGGCATACCTAGACAATTACAAGCGATCGCCTCTACCATCAACCAAGCTCCAGACCTAGAAACCCTACTTAATTATACAGTTAAAGAAATTCGCGAACAATGGCAAGTCGAGCGAGCGCTGATCTATCGTTTTGCAAACGACAGTCAAGGGATTGTCGTTGCCGAAGCCGTGGCGCGGGGATGGACTCCGGCGGTAAATGAAAGTTTGCCAGCCACCTGTTTTGGGGTGGATACCAGCAGCGAATATTTGCACCAAGGAATAGTTGCCATCGAAAATGTCAGTGGCTACTCCGTTACCCCCTATCAACTGCAACTCCTAGAGAAATTCCAAGTTAAAGCTAGCCTCACCGTACCTATCCGAGTCGAAGGGAAAGCTTGGGGTTTATTAGTAGTGCAGCAATGCAAGCAACCCCAGCGGTGGACTGCCAGCCAAATCAGTTTACTCTATCAAACTGCCACCGAATTAGCCCTAAAATTAGCCCCCTTTGAGTTTCGTCACCAGTTGGAATTGCAGCTAGTTCGAGAAAAGACGGCGGCGAAAGTCATCGATAAAATTCGGCAATCCTTGGATGTCAATACAATTTTTAGTACCACTACCCAAGAAGTTCAAAAACTCCTCAACGTCGAACGGATTTCTATCTACAAATTTCGCCCCGATTATTTTGGCGACTTTGTAGTGGAGTCTCAGTCAGGAGAATGGCCTAAATTAGTTGGCAGTGGTTGGGAAGATCCCTATTTAAAAGATAACAAAGGGGGGCGATTCCGCAACAACGAACCTTTAGCCGTAGATGACGTTTACAATGCGGGATTAACTCCTTGCCATGTGGAAGCCTTAGAATACTTTGGGGTGAAATCCTGTGTAGTGGTGGCAATTAACCAAGGCAAAAAACTCTGGGGATTGTTGTCAGCTTTTCAACATAGCGGACCCCGGCATTGGGAAACAGGGGAAGTGAACTTACTGTCCCAAATTGGCTTACAATTAGGAGTGGCTTTACAGCAAGGAGAATATGTTGAAAAAGTCCAAGCTCAAACCGAACAACTGACTAAAGTAGCAGAACAGGAACGAGCGATCGCCAGAGTAATTGATAAGATTCGTCAGACTTTGGATGTTAACACAATTTTTGATACTACCACCCAAGAAGTCCGGAAATTAATCAATGCCGAACGATTGAGCATTTACAAATTCCGCTCCGACTATTTTGGCGACTTTGTGGTGGAATCCCAGGCAGGGGAATGGCCTAAATTAGTTGGTAGTGGTTGGGAAGACCCCTATTTAAAAGATAACAAAGGGGGCAGATTCCGGAACAATGAACCTTTAGCTGTAGATGACGTTTACAATGCGGGATTAACGCCTTGTCATGTGGAAGCCTTAGAATACTTTGGAGTCAAATCCTGCGTAGTCGTGGCAATTAGTCAAGGCAAAAAACTCTGGGGATTGCTGTCAGCTTTTCAGCATAGCGGACCTCGGCACTGGGAAGAGAGCGAAGTCAAATTATTATCCCAAATAGGCGCACAATTGGGAGTCGCCTTACAGCAAGGCGAATACTTGGAAAAGCTGCAATCTCAAACCATCCAATTAACTAAAATTGCGGATCAAGAAAGAGCGATCGCCCGTATTATTGATAAGATTCGCCAAACCCTAGATATCAATACCATCTTCGATACTACCACCCAAGAAGTTCGCAAATTAATGGGAGTAGAACGGTTATCGGTGTACAAATTCCGTCCCGATTACTTTGGTGACTTTATAGTAGAATCTCAAACGGGAGAATGGCCTAAATTAGTTGGTAGCGGTTGGGAAGACCCCTATTTAAACGAACATCAAGGCGGACGGTTTCGCAACAATGAACCTTTAGTGGTAGACGATGTTTACAATGCAGGTTTAACTGAATGCCACGTGGAAGCTTTGGAAAACTTTGGGATTAAATCCTGTGCGGTGGTGGCAATTACTCAAGGGAAACATCTCTGGGGATTGCTATCCGCCTTTCAGCATAGCGGACCGCGGCATTGGGAAGAAGGAGAAGTGAAATTACTCTCCCAAATTGCCGCCCAATTGGGAGTAGCACTGCAACAAGCGGAGTCAATTAAACAACTAGAAGAACGCTCCGAACAATTGGCAAAAGTAGTGGAACGGGAAAGAGCGATCGCCAAAATCATTGATAAAATCAAACAATCCCAAGATATTAATGCCAGCGCCAAAGTAGTAGCAAGTGAAGTGCGACAACTTTTAGGTGTAGATCGGTTGGGAGTATATCGATTTAATCCCGATTGGAGTGGAGAATTTGTTGCCGAATCAGTGGCGAGCGGATGGGTTTCACTGCTCCAAACTCAGATGGAAAATCCTGCTTTGCGCGAAAATATTAGCGACTGTAACCTACAATTAATGGTGAGTACAGGGCGAGGCAATATTCCGGCGCGAGGGAACAGAAATGAAGAATCTACCAACTTAACCGCCCGAACCAATCGAACTTACCAAGTTGCCGATACTTACTTACAAGAAACTCAAGGGGGACGATATACCAGAGGCGAAAAATTCCGGGTAGTTGAAGATATTTATACCGCCGATTTTTCTCCTTGCTACCTAGAAACCCTCGAATCCTATCAAGCCAGAGCCTATTTAATTGTGGCAATTTTCCAAGGGGAAAAACTTTGGGGGTTGCTGGCGGCTTATCAAAATTCTGGCACCAGAAAGTGGCAAGAATCAGAAGTTAACTTGATGGTGCAGGTAGGGACACAATTGGGGATTGCCTTGCAACAAAGCGAGTATGTACAGCAACTGCGATCGCAATCTCAACAATTAGCTGAATCAGCCGAGCGGGAAAAAACCCTGGCGAAAATCATTGATAAGATTCGGCAATCCCAAGACATCAATACCATCTTTAAAACTACCACTCAAGAAATTCGCCAACAGTTAGTGAAAGCCGACAGAGTGGCGATTTATCGCTTTCTACCCGATTGGAGTGGCGAGTATGTGGCAGAATCCGTCGCGAGCGGGTGGACTCCCGTTTTAGGAGGACAAGTTGCTGCCCCGCAACTGGGGGGAAATGTGCGATTTGTCGATACATACTTGCAGCAAACCCAAGGCGGACAATACCGCTATAAACAAAATTGTGTCGTCGAAGATATCTACCAAAATGAGTTCTCTGCCTGCTATATCGAGGCTTTAGAACGGATTCAAGCCAGAGCATATCTCATAGTTCCGATCTTTGCCGGAGATCAGTTGTGGGGCTTGCTAGCGGCTTATCAGAATTCTGGGACTCGCCGTTGGGAAGAATACGAAATTACTTTGCTTTCCCAAACCGGAATGCAGTTAGGCGTAGCTTTGCAACAAACCGAATATTTACAACAATTGCGATCGCAGTCTCAACAACTTGCCGAAGCCGCCGAGCGGGAAAAAGGCGCAAAAGAACTATTGCAAATGCGAGCCATTCAACTATTATCCGCCGTGCGTCCAGCTTTGCAAGGGAATCTCACCGTCCGCGCCCCGATTACCGAAGATGAAATGGGGACAATTGCCGATGCTTATAACAACACTTTGCAAAGTCTGCGGCAAATTGTCAAACAGGTAAAAGTTGCCGCCGAAAAAGTTGCTCAAACCTCTTCCGGAAGCGAAGTGGCGGTTAACCAACTTTCCACCCAAGCGCAAAGTCAATCCCAAGCTCTAGTAGAAGCCTTAGAGCAAGTACGATTGGTAGTAAATTCCACCCAAGCCGTAGCTGCCAACGCCCAACAAATCGATCAAGCCGTGCAGAAAGCTAACCAAACCGTACAATCGGGTGACGGAGCTATGAACCGCACCGTAGACGGGATTATGGCAATCCGAGAAAGCGTGGCAGAAGTAGGGCGAAAACTGAAACAATTAGGCGAATCTTCCCAAAAGATTTCTAGAGTGGTAAATTTGATTGGCGATTTCGCGACTCAAACCCAATTACTATCTTTAAATGCTGCCATTGAAGCTACCCGCGCCGGAGAGTATGGGCGGGGATTTGCCGTAGTAGCTGATGAAGTGCGATCGCTCGCCAGACAATCCACTGGAGCGACGCAAGAAATTGAAAAATTAGTAGCAGAAATTCAAAGCCAAACTGGGGAAGTTACTAAGGTGATGGAAACTGCGGTGGGGCAGGTAATTACCGGGACTAATTTAGTCGAAGAAACCCGCACTAGCTTGAAAGCGATCGCCGCTGCGACTGGACAAATTAGCGAATTAGTTCAAGGGATTACTCAAGCCACTTTAGCCCAGTTACAGCAATCCCAATCCGTGACTCAAACCATGAAAGATGTCGCGGCGATCGCTACCCATACCACCGAAGATTCCCTAGAACTTTCTGCCTCATTCCAACAATCTTTAGAAACTGCTCAACAACTACAGGCAGCCGTCGATCAATTTAAAGTTGATTAGTATATGCCTACCTTCGAGCAGGCGCTTGCCTGTGTCAGAGTATGCCAGATGCTCTCCTTTATTGATGTCATCTGCAAGTATTACAGTGGCATTTATTGTTCAGCCCGTGGGAATTTTGGGATTTTAGATGGCAGATAGCGATCGCCCCACGTTAAATTTCACCTGATATATCATTGATGAATGGCATTTCATTAAGCCTAGGAGTATGCCCCATGAACTATCGAATTTTATTGAGTCTGGCTACCGTTTCCACCCTAGTTGGTTCATTTCTGACTATGATTTTACTAGCTAGTCGGGCATCAGCGGCAACATCAGCAGCCCCGCGTCAAGTTGCCTGCGATCTTCCCACCACTTCCAGCAGCCACCAACTCAGTCAAGGCACGCTCATCGCATCGGCAGTGCAAATGTCCGGCGATACAGAATTGGATTTTACAGCGGCAGAGAGCGATGCGGCGGTGACTCTTTTTGGGTGCGATTGTCTTTCCTGTATCAATGCCCTGCGGCAGTTACGCAGTCAGCCCTCGTTAAGTAATGCTAAAGGTCATTGTTGGTCATCTTTGCAACAACCCGGATCTTCCCAGAAAATCCAAGAAGTCCTGCGAAATTTAGATGCCCAAGAAACCAATTAGTAGAGACGTTCCGGTGGAACGTCTCCCGGAGATGGGGTGATGGGGTGATAGGGTGATGGGGAGTGGAGAATTAGCAATAACTTCTTTTATTACCTGTTCCCTGTTCCCTGTTCCCTTGAACTACCGCTTCACCATAATCGGGAATCCAGGCTAACCAACTATCTTCCGAGTGCTGGCACAACAGCAAAGCTTCATTAAAGCTAAAAGGACTGAATAACTCTTTCAGTTGTACCCAGGTATTAACTTGGCATTCCCCACTGGAGGTGATATCAGCCTTCAGCCCACTGATAAATTTTGGGGACTCTAACTCATAGGCGTTGCGAGAACGCCATTGAACTTCTGACCCAGGTTGACAGGCATCAAATTGCATATACGTTAGTTCCTTGCTGAAGTTGACTCTGAAGCGTAGGCGTTTCTCTATAGGGTTGATAAAATATCTTCTGTAGCTTATGCTACTAAATAACCAAAACAACAAACAAGGAAATGTTAAAAAACTTTACCAAAATGAGTGGGTGTAGCGCCCTGTCACTTCGACAAACTCAGTGACCACCTTCTAGTACGGCTTCAGAAGGGATATATTGGTGTTGCGTTCCAACCAAATGCCTTAAGGGGTTGCCCATTGGAAGCCCCCATCCTTCAGCACAAACCCCAGCAGCCAATATCAGGATAGAATACCAGCAGTGAGAATTCTATTAGTTGAAGACGATCGCGGCGTAGCAGAATTAATTAGAGAAGCTTTAACTGGTCAACACCACCTAGTAGAGCTAGCCACCGATGGATTAGAAGGGTGGGAACTAGCAGAAGCCATTCATTACGACCTGATTGTGCTGGATTTAATGCTGCCCAAACTAGATGGGATTACGCTGTGCCAGCGACTCCGCGCCCGCAAATATAGTACCCCCATTCTCTTGTTGACGGCGCAAGACAACAGCACGAACAAAGTCATGGGGCTAGATGCGGGAGCCGACGACTATGTAGTTAAGCCCTTTGACATTCAGGAATTATTAGCCCGGATTAGAGCCTTGCTCCGTCGTAGCAGCACTGCGACTGCACCGATCATTGAATGGGGGAAAATTCATCTCAACCCCAGCAGTTGCCAAGTCAGCTATGATGGGCAAGCTTTGCATTTAACGAGTAAAGAGTACGCCCTCCTAGAGCTATTTTTGCGGAATAGCCAGCGAATTTTTAGCCAAAGTGCCTTGCTCGACCACTTGTGGTCTTTTGCCGAACCGCCTTCAGAAAATACTGTCAGAGCGCACATCAAAAGCTTGCGCTCCAAACTGAAGAAAATGGGAGCAGAAGACCCGATTGAGACAGTATATGGATTAGGCTATCGGCTGAAAATGCCAGAGTCAAAGGCCGAAGTAGCACCGCTGCCAATTGTCCCAGATTCTGAACAGCAGCAAATCGCGGCGGGGATAGCCGCTCTTTGGGAGAAATTTAAAGACAAGTATATGAATCGGATTAAAGTTGTCGAAAGGGCGTTGCAAGCCCTACAAGGTGGCAACTTAACCGAACAATTACGACAACAAGCCCAGCAAGAAGTTCATACGCTAATTGGCTCTCTGGGAAGTTTTGGGTTTAAAAATGCTTCTAATCGGGCGAGGGAGATTGAGCAGTTATTACAGCCCCAAAAGTTTTTGCCTGCCCAAAAGCAGCAGCTAACTGTATTGGTAAATAAGTTAAAACAGGACTTGCTGCAACCCTTGGTGTCGCCAGAAACCCCAGTCCAACCGCAGAGGCGACTGGATAGCGATCCCAATTTACCCCCGCGTCTATTAATTGTTGATGACGATCTAGCCTTAGCCGAACAAATAGCTACCGAAACCCCGGCTTGGGGAATTTCCACAGAATTAGCGGGGAGCCTAAGTGCGGCGAGAGAAGCGATCGCCCGCAATCCTCCCGATATAATTTTGCTAGACCTGTGCTTTCCGGAATCTGCCGAGAATGGTTTAGCACTGTTAGAAGAACTAGCTACCTATCAGCCGCCGATTCCCGCGATCGCTTTTACTGCCCAAGAAAGTTTTGCCGATCGGATTAAAGTCGCCCGGTTGGGGGGAAAAGGATTTTTGCAAAAGCCCATCGCTCCGGCAGCAGTGGTGGCAGCGATCGCCCAAGTCTTGCAACCTGCCACCCATACGGCGGCTAAATTACTCATTGTCGATGATGACCCCCAATTACTAGACTGCTTGCACTCCTTACTATCCCCCTGGGGTTTTGAACTCGTCTTGCTAGATGATCCCACCAAGTTTTGGGAAGTGTTAGAAAAATCGGCTCCCGACTTGCTGATTTTGGACTTAGAAATGCCAGAATTCAGCGGCATCGATCTCTGTCAAGTGGTTCGCAATGAACCCCACGGTCACGAATTGCCAATTCTCTTTCTCTCTGCTTACACTGATGCTCAGACAGTCCAGCAAATATTTACCTCTGGGGCTGACGACTATGCCAGCAAACCAATTGTGGAGCCAGAACTGATTGCTCGCGTCCTTAATCAACTAGAGCGGGTACAAGTTAGAAATCAACTCCGGAAATTTATTGGTTAAACCTTTTGGCTTTCACTCAGGATCGGATAGGGCGATCGACTTAGATTTTAAGTAATTGCTCTTGGTATTTCTCCCAATTCAGCCGTGGAAATACCAAGGTCTTAGTAGCACTTAAACACAAATTAAAAGCTAAATGAATTACAATTACTATATAGCGATTCCATTTAATTTATCAACCGCCCTTAAAACTAACCCTCTCGCTTTCTAGAAGAGAGGAACAAGAAATATTACAACCCATTTAGGATCGCTATAGCAATTATCTAACATTAAAAAAACAGCTAATGCCAAGAAATAACCCCCCATCGCTTTTCCCAGCGGAAATGTAGAATGCTATCTGATTAGCGATCGCACACATTAGGCATCGCTTCGCGCAATCGCGAAGCGCAGTGCCGGAGGCAATCGCAAAGCTTTGCCGACTGATTGATATCATTGCCAAATATGTCATTCTCCTCGCCAGCTAATATTCTCCTGGTTGACAGCCAGCCCGAAAATGACCTAGCCCTAGAATTAATTCTCAATCAGCTAGGGCAGAATTTTGTCTTAGCGCGATCGCCAGAGCAAGCATCAGCCTTTTTGCAGCAACAAAGTTTTGCACTGATTTTGCTAGCAATTCCGCCCCTGATAGAGGAAGGATTCGCTACAGCTAGGGCAATCCAAAAAAATCAGCCAGCACAGGCTGTACCAATGATTTTTCTGGGAAATAGCCCCAATCAAGAACTAATTAATCAAAGCTACACCCTAGGAGCAGTTGATTATCTAGTTTTCCCAATTAATCCCATAGTCTTAACTGCCAAAATTAAAGTGTTTATCAAACTATTTCAACAAAATACTGCCCAGGAACAAGCCGCAACCTGCGCCCAAACCCAGATTGTCGAACTTCATCGCGCCCTGAATACCGAAATTGCCGAACGCCAGCGGCTAGAAGCAGTCCTGCAAGAGAGCGAAGAGCGATTCCAAGCCCTATCTGAAGCCATCCTGGAAGCCATTGTTATCCATGAGAGGGGAATAGTCCTAGAAGCCAATGCTGCCTTTGCCAAAATGTTTGGCTATGAGTCAGGAGAAGTCCTAGGGATGAATGCTAGGGATTTTTTAACTCCAGAATCCGTGGAATTACTCTTCCAACAGATTGCCATTGCTTATGAAAAATCCTATGAAATGGTCGGAATCAAAAAAGATGGCACCCTTTTTTCCCTAGAAGTTACGGGAAAAAATATCTGGTATCAAGGCCGCCAAGTCAGAGTTGCTTCCGTTTGGGATATGACTGAACGCAAACAGAGAGAAACAGCCTTACAGCAAAGCGAAGAACGGTTGCGGCTCGCCATGCTCAACGCCCCATTACCCATTATGATTCATGCCGAAGATGGCGAAATCTTACATATCAGTAAAGCCTGGACAGATTTAACGGGTTATGACCCAGAAGAAATTACCACTATCTCCGCATGGGTAGCCTGCGGGCATCGCCACCACCAACCTTTCATGGAGTCCTATATCCCCTCCCTATACGACTTGCAAGAGCGGTTAGATGAAGGCGATTTTACAATTATGACTCGTAGTGGTGAATTAAGAACTTGGAGTTTTCGGTCGGCTCCTTTAGGGGAAACAGTTGATGGCAGGCGCTTACTAATTGCCATGGCTATAGATATTACTGAACGCCAGCGTCGAGAAAAACAACTGCATTTACTGGAATCAGTAGTTGTTAATGCCAACGATGCAGTTTTAATTACCTCTGCCGAAGCGAAGGATCAATTCGGTGGAGAAATTATTTATACCAACCAAGCCTTTACTCAAATTACTGGGTACAGTCCAGAAGAAGTATTAGGAAAAACCCCCAAATTTTTGTATGGAGAAAAAACTAACTGTACTGCCTTGACCGAAATTAGTCGCGCTTGGCAAACCCACCAACCCGTAAGGGTAGAGCTAGTGCAATATCGTCGAGATGGGAGCAAATTTTGGGTAGAACTGAGCGCCATTCCCATTACCAATGAAGAAGGTGACTTGACTCACTGGGTAACTGTGGAACGTAATATCAGCCGTCGCAAACAAGCCGAAATTGTTCAAGCCCAATTAATCGAATCTCTCCAAGAAAGTCAGCGGCTAGTTCAGCAGATTACTGACACCACTCCCAACCTAATCTATATTTTCGATATTATTCAAAAACGCAACCTTTATGCCAATCAACGCTGCTGCGAATTCTTTGGTTTTGGCTTAAATGCCATTCAAATGGGGGAAGATTTTTTTGCCCAGGCGATGCACCCAGAAGATTCATTCAAACTAAATGAATTACCAGCCAAATTTGCCCTCGCCCAAGATGGTGAAATTATTGAAAATGAATTTCGGATGCGAAATGCCCAAGGTGAGTGGCGCTGGCTCCATTCTTGGGAGGTAATTTTTCTGAGAAATCAGGCTGGAGAACCGATTCAAATACTGGGAACGGCAGTCGATGTGACGGAGCGCCAGCGAGCGGAAGTGGCCTTACAAAAAGCTAAAGATGAACTAGAAATTAAAGTGGCTGAACGGACAGTGGAATTAAAACAGTCTAATCAACAGTTGCAAACCGAACTTTTGGAACGGGCGAGAGCGCAACTGCGGTTGCAAGAACAAGCCCAATTATTAGATTTAGCCCATGATGCGATTACTGTTTGCACTCTAGATCATACGATTACTTTTTGGAATCGCGGTGCTGAGGAAATCTATGGATTTACGGCGGCGGAAGCCTTGGGGAAAAAATATTCTGACCTGTTGCAAACGCAATTTTTCCAACCTCTGCCAAAGATTACTGCCGAACTGTTGGGATCTGGGCGTTGGGAAGGAGAATTACAGCAAATTAAACGGGATGGTAAACCAATTATAGTTGCTAGTCGCTGGGCGCTCCAACGCGATGCCTATGGCACTCCCCTGAAAATTTTGAAAATTAAGAATAATATTACTGAGCGCAAGTTTGCCGAAGCTGCTTTGCGGGAGAGCGAAGAACGTTTTCGGAGTGCTTTTGATTACGCCACAATTGGGATGGCACTGGTGGGTTTAGATGGTGGCTGGCTGAAAGTTAATCATTCTTTATGCGAAATTGTGGGTTATTCGGAAGCAGAATTATTAGGGACAACTTTTCAAGCGATCGCTCATTCGGATGATTTAGATGCAGCTTTCCAATGTGCTGCCCAATTGTTATCTGGAGAGATCCGTTCCTATCAGATGGAGCAACGATATTTCCATAAATCAGGTCATATTGTCTGGATTTTGTCAAGCGGTTCCCTAATCCGCGATCTGGATAATTCACCATTATATTTTATTGCCCAAATTCAAGATATTACCGACCGCAAACTAGCGGAACAAGAGCGCGATCGCTTCTTCAATTTGTCCATCGATATTTTGGGAGTAGCGAAATTAGGTGGTGAAATTAAACAGTTAAATCCAGCTTGGGAGAAAATCCTAGGTTTCTCTGTCGAGAAATCCCAAGGAAAGTTCTTCCAAGAATTTATGCACCTAGAAGATCTCCCGGCGGTTTCCCTAGCTTGCGAACGATTATTTACTGGTGAGGCAATTATCGACCTGGAAAATCGCTGTCTCTGTCTGGATGGTAGCTATAAATGGTTGTCTTGGACGATAATACCTTTTCTCCAAGAAGGATTAATTTACTGTTTTGCCCGGGACATTACTGAACGGAAACAGGTAGAAGCAGAACGGGCAAAATTGATTGCCATTCTGGAAGCAACTTCTGATTTTGTCTCTTCTGCCGATCTGGATGGACAAGTTTTTTACTTCAACAAAGCGGCGCGGAAAACTTTGGGGATTGAACATCGCGAGGGGTTTGGAACTTTGAAAATTCCCGAAAGCCATCCTAATTGGGCTGCGGAACTAATTCAAAATGAAGGCATTCCCACTGCCATCCGTGAGGGTAGTTGGATGGGAGAAACTGCCATGATTAGTTATGAAGGTCGAGAAATACCCCTCTCCCAGTTAATTATTGCCCACAAATCAGCAGATGGTAATGTGAATATGATTTCTAGCGTGGCGCGGGATATTACTCAACAAAAACAGATTGAAGCTACTCTGCGGGAATCGGAACGCCGCTGGCGGAGCTTGCTAGATCATGTCCGGTTGGTAGTAGTGGGACTAGACCGCGAATATCAGGTTGACTATGCCAATCCGTTCTTTCTAGAATTGGTGGGTTATTCCAGTGAGGAAGTGATTGGGAAAGATTGGCTGGAAACTTTTTTACCCCATCACCAGCGCCGACGGGAACAAAATAGCTTTCAAGAATTGCTAGGACAGAAATTTTCTAGCCATAGTCAAAACCTGGTAATAACTAAGTCTGGGGAAGAAAAACTGATTGCTTGGAACCATACTTTATTGAAGGATTTGCAAGGGAATGCTATTGGGATTCTCAGTATTGGGGAAGATATCACTGAGCGGCAAGCCATTGAACGGATGAAAAGCGAGTTTGTTTCGGTGGTGAGCCACGAACTGCGAACGCCGCTAACTTCGATTCACGGCGCTTTGAATTTGCTCTCTAGCGGTTTAGTAGACCCCCAAACGGAGAAAGGCAAGCGGGTGATCGAAATTGCGGCTGACAATGCCGAGCGCCTAGCCCGATTAGTTAATGATATTCTGGAATTGGAACGATTGGAGTCGGGGAAAATTAGTTTATCCAAGCAACCCTGTAATGTAGCGGAAGCGATCGCGAAGGTGGTAGATTTGATGCAGGTGATGGCAAGTCGGATGGGAATTTCCCTGATGGCAGTAGCTCCAGCTATTGAAGTGGAGGCAGATAGCGATCGCCTAATTCAAGTCCTCACCAATTTAATCGGGAATGCCATCAAATTTTCTCCCAAAAACTCGACGGTTTGGCTAAAAGTAGAATCCCAATCTTCCGAGTCTGGTCCGCCATCAATTAAGTTTATCATCAGAGATCAAGGGCGGGGCATCCCAGCTGATAAACTAGAAAGCATCTTCGAGCGCTTTCAACAAGTTGATGCCTCAGACTCTCGTAAAAAAGGTGGCACGGGTTTAGGTTTAGCCATCTGTCGCAGCATTGTACAGCAACATGGGGGGCAAATTTGGGCAGAAAGTATTGTTGGTGAAGGTAGCTGTTTTTATTTCACTTTGCCTTTATGAAAAAGCAGAAAAATAAATTTAGCCATCTCACTGCCATCGAACGAGTTTATTTGTCATTTCCTGCCCAATTGTTATGGAATCAAGATTTACTCAAAGGTCAAATTCTCGACTTTGGTTGTGGATTTGGCAATGATGTGAAATTACTGCAAGCTAAAGGATTAGATATCACAGGTTACGATCCCCATTATTTTCCCAAATATCCTGAAAATAAATTTGATACCATTCTTTGTTTTTATGTTTTAAACGTTTTATTTCCCGAAGAACAAACCAGCGTTTTGATGGAAGTTTCCCATTTATTAAAGCCGGGAGGAAAAGCCTATTATGCGGTGAGAAGAGACTTGAAAAAGGAAGGTTTTCGCGAGCATTTTATTCACAAGAAACCGACATATCAGTGTATAGTTAAACTTCCCTTTAAATCGATATATTTGGATGAATATTGTGAAATCTATGAATATATTCATTATAACTTTCAAAGAAACTCTGCCGATCGTTGTCCATTTTGCAATCCTCGCAAAACCCTGACTTTAATTACCGAATCTGCTACGGCATACTCCATATTTGATGGTTATCCTATGAGTAAAGGTCATGCTCTAATTATCCCGAAACGCCATATTGCTAATTATTTTGACTTGCCATTTAAAGAGCAATCTGCCTGCTGGTTTATGGTGAACAAAGTCCAAGAAATTCTCACCCAAAAACTTCAACCTGACGGGTTTAATGTGGGGATGAATATCAATCGAGAGGCGGGACAAAGGATGATGCACGCCAATATTCATCTGATTCCTCGCTATCAAGGTGATGCAGTTGAAGCCAAAGGTGGGATGAGATATGTGATTCCCAAGTCATAATCAAATGCTACACTGCGTTTCGCTCAGGATGACAATAAGTCCTTGCGTAAGTCCTGATAGATTCATTTTCTAGCAGGCAAAATTCCTCCCTTGCTCAGATTATCTTCAATTTTTATGAGTAATTCAAAATCGGCGGCTGGTAATAACTGATTTTCAAAATAAGAACGATCTGGAGAAGATGGTTTTTCGAGAAAGGTAAAGGCTTCCCGAAATTCTTGGGGAGTAGCAGTAATTGGTGCATCAAAGTGACAGGGAATAATCCGCTGGAAATTCCAACTGGCTACTTTATCTGCCCAATTGAGGGTGGCTTGGGAAGCGCGGTTGAGAATCAAGGTTTGTAAAACGGGAGCCACAATTGGTTTGCCTCCTCTCCGCAAGGCAGTAAAAGATTGCTGCCAATCGCTACCTTGCCATTTGAAAGGAAATAAGCCAAAATATGCCTTTTTAGATCTATCTGGAGCTTGGCGAGCCTCCCGAATTGCCTCGCCTAATTTAATTGTTTCGAGGGCGCTGGGTCGAAAGTAAAATGCAAATAGGGAAATTCGCTGCCATCCCCGCTGACGGTTTGCCGGAGTATCGACAATGGGATCTAAAACATGATTTTTGGCATGGAAGAGTAAGGGGTAAGGATCAAGTTTTACTACCGCTGGGGGTTCGGCGGGAATAGAAACAATGGTATCGGTGAGTAAGAGGGAATGCGATCGCCGATGATAAAATGCTACTTCGACAAACTTGCCTAAACCTAGTTCAATGGAGCCAAGGATGGCATAATCAAATTCATTGGCAAAGGGTGTTTGACTGCTATCGGCAGGTAAAACTTGCGTCCGATTTCCGGGCAATCCCAACCAACTCAGGGGTAAATTAAAGGGAAAACTCCATTGATTAGGGGCAACAAACACTACAGCCTGGGGAAAATAGCGCGCAAAGGGACCAACAAAGACTTTATGTTCCAAACCAGAGGCCGTAGGCAAGATAATATATTTAATGTTGCCATGTTTAATTTCTAATTCTTTCACCAATCGCAGGCATTCTGGAGTGGGAGCAACGGGAGCATAAACCAGCAAACCGCCCTCAGCCAACTTGACAACGGTCATCCGAATTGGCACAACTACATACAGGATGCCTTGGATTTGCTCAAATGTCCAAATAGTATCTTGGAGAACTTCTAGCCGGATTGTCCGCCGCTTACCGTAGGGATAAAGTGGTAATGCTGGCCAAAAATTCCAAGACAAATCCTGCGGCTGATTTTCCTGCTCCTCTTTTCCCACTTGCTCCACACCCCATTCCCCTTTCTAAAGATAAACCTATGGTATTAATTTCCAATCAATTGTCTCGTCGTCAGTTTTTAAAAACCATACTAATTGGCATTCTAGGGATTGTGGCTTGGTTTAACGTTACTCCTAACGCCCATGCCCTAGGCGGTAAACTCCCCCCGCTGAACTTACCAGCCCCAGAATTTACTTTACCAACGAATGTAGGCGATCGCGCCATTTCCTTATCTGATTGGCGGGGCAAATGGGTAATATTGTACTTCTATCCCAAAGACTTCACCTCTGGTTGTACCTTGGAAGCACGGAGGTTTCAGCAGGATTTACCCCAATACTTACAACGCCATGCTCAAATTATTGGTGTCAGCGCCGACTCGGTTGATTCCCATGCTGAGTTTTGCGATTCCGAAGGACTGAAATTTCCTTTGCTTGCCGATACTACAGGGGAAGTTAGCAAAGCCTATGGTTCTTGGTTGGGCATCTACTCTATGCGCCACAGTTTCATTATCGATCCTAAAGGGATTTTGCGGGAGAGATTTACCGCCGTTAATCCAGCCGTTCATAGTCAAGAAGTGTTAGCGCGTTTGCAGGAGTTACAAGCCCAAATTCCTGCCTAGATTCAAAGTTCCTCTGAACTATCCGCAAGCCTCAGTTATCAATGCCAAAACATCATCCACAAAACCTGCCATAAATTCCTGACTAATTGAAGGTTCCGAAAACATAAAATTGATGAGCATTTTGCCTTGAAATGTTGTTACTGCTGCAGTGGGCGTTCCGGTGGCAAAAATTGCTCCAAAAGCAAAACTAATTTCTTCTAGTTGCAAAGTTCCATAATTCCTAGGTAGATTAATCTTGCCAACATTACTCACTAATACTGTCGTTGATGGTTGATTGATATTTTCCAAGAAAGACTGGAGTAATTTACCCAATAATTTCATAATCATAAAAATATAATTGCGCTCTAAGTATAAATTCACTTGTTCCTTGTTTTCCTGCGCTAATTGCCAAAAAGAAGTGTTGTCGTCAATAGCATGATTTGAATCCATCATTGAAGCCATGAAAGATATATGTTCTGGGCTAATTGCTGGTGTCAATCTCCTTCGTAAGTCAACAGCCGATAGGCAATTTAAATTGATTTTTTTTGATTCTGAAGTCCTAATTCTACGAAAAGCTGCCAATAACATCGCTGCCGATAAAGCTCCTTGAACGCGGACTTTTTTCTGGGCGCAAGCAGCAATTAATTTTTCAGTTAATGTTTCATTTAATTGTCTGTGAATCAAACCACAATGCCGCATTTCTAAAGAAACAATTTTTTCAACCTTTAACGTTTTGGGATAACGAAAAATCTTAAAATATTGAAGTCTAAAAATAAAAATCAAGGTGTTTATTTTGTCTTTTAATCCCCTCATTGAGGGCAGTAAATCTTCACTGCCAGGTAATGCAGGTAAAACAGCTACTGTTTCGACATTTTCACGTGCAACTATTTTTTGGCAATATTCCAATATATTTTGATGTAAATAAATACTGGATATAGCATCAGTTATAGCATGATTGATTGTAGTAATTAGATAATTTAGATTAGGATTCTCTGGCAGAGAAACTAGCGCGGCTCTAGCCAGACATTTTTGACTATTGATTTTTTGGTTTAATTCTTCTATCGCAACTACTTGCCATTGATCTGCTGTTGATGCTTTGATTACTCGTAAAGGAATTTTTTCTGTCCCTTCAGTTTCAAAGTATAAATTTTCAATACTGCCAACTATCCGGCAATTAAGTCGAGGATGGCGCTGTTGAACTAAATCAAGGGATTGGCGCAGAATTTCTGGGGTAAGGGAGCCAGCAATCCGACTTATGGCAATTACTTGAGCCGAATTAGCCTGTTCGTTCAGAATTTCCATAGACTCCTCAGCCGGAGAAAGTTTTCTATTGATTTTCACTGCTACCATTTGACCACCAAAATGAAAATAATAAAATCAGGACTTGCGTAAGCACTGAAAACGCTGTTTTCTATAATACCAGTATTTCAAAATTTAAGCAACTATTATGGAGGTTTGTAGTTGGCAGGACTTACGAAGTCACTCCAGATATAGCGTTGATGGTGCGTTACACTGCGCTTTAGCGTTAGCCATGCCGATAGGCTATACACACCCTACCGATAGATGCGGTGCGTAAGTCGTTGTTGGTTTAAAAGTTGCAATCCGATTGCCTTATATTTATATTCTGGAAGAATACTGGCTCTACCGCTCCCTGGCTTATGCTGAACAAAGTAGCATTGTATGCAAAGTTTCATAATCAATCACTTCATAGAACGTGCCTTGCAGTTGGTGGGCAAGGTTGATAATCTCGGCATTACTAGCAGAATTATAACTGGAGATCGCCACCCATAATCCCGGATTCAATACCTTAATTTCATACTTCGCCCAAGCAAATTTTTGATTATGGGTAAATTTGAAATATTCTCGACACTTGGTAAGTTGATTTATCCCCTTTTCCACGCTATTAGTCAGATTGCCCCGCGAACTTTTGGCAGTGGTATGATTTTCTAAATCTGGCAAAGCACAAAGATCGAAAAATCCTTCATCTCGTTCAACGGCTAAATCTGGGATAGCATATTCTGTTGTGGGTAGTGTATTTCCATCTACTAATTGTAACTCCGGGCGAAAATGGAAGATCTGGCAGGCCAAGGCTTTTTGGATCAATAAGGGATTTTGTTGAATAAACTCTCCTAAAGTTTTTTCCGGTTCTCCTGGTACTAGAAACAGGTTGGCAAATTTGCCTGCCAGTAAATAAACTGCTTCGGTACTGATATGACAGTATTGAACTCCTAGCAAAGGATTAATGCTTTGCAGCGATTCTTGAAAATTCTGCTCTAGTAATATTTGATTTCTTTGAATTAACGAAGATTGCAAAATTCCATTCAACCAGTAATGATAGGCTTTGGCATCGCTCTTTTTATCAAGTATCGCTAAAAACAATATTCGCTTAATCCGATTTAGATTCCCAAATCTATTTCCCAATAGGCAATTATTCAGATAGCAACACTGAAAGTCTTTATCAAAGCCAAGATAATAACTATTGCTGCCGAAAAGTAAGGATTGTAAAGATTCATTCCATAACTTGGGGGCAAAAGAAAATCGCTTATTTAAAATTTGATTATCTATTTGACTGCGGAGAAAAACTCCGTTCGCTCCCCCATTAATACTGCTTTGGATGGCAAACTTTTGCTTGTCGCCGTCAATTAACTTTGATTGGCAGAGATAATTAATCGTGGAAGACTCTTTGTATTGCTTGACTTGCAAACCGTTAAAATTCGCCGTGGCTCCAAAAAATTCATAAATGAAATGATCGCCAGTTTCGGTAAATAAAATGGTATCGGGAAATAATAACCTTTTGCCAGTCAGTTCGGCTTGCCACGGAACAGCCACATTTTCCGCCAGAAAATGAAAATATTTATTCCACTCTTCTAAGACAATTTGTTTAAAAACGTCAAATCTCATAAATTAAACTCAAGGGGGAGGCCATCCCATTGTAGTCGCAATATTTTAAAATTAGCAGCAAGGCGATCGCTTGACTGGAAAAATCGTCGCCAAAGCCGCTAAACTAAATAATATTGCCTAGAGTCTCCCCCTATGACCCCACCTCAACCCTTTGTCTATCCCCCCAGCCGCCAAGATGACCAAGTGGACAACTACCACGGGATTGAAGTTAAAGATCCCTACAGATGGTTAGAAAACCCAGACTCGGAGGAAACGCAAGCGTGGGTGGAGGCGCAAAACCAAGTCACTTTTGCCTACTTAGAGCCAATTCCCGCACGGCAACAAATTAAACAGCGGTTGACTCAACTTTGGGATTACGAAAAATATAGCATTCCTTTTCAAGAGGGCGAGCGCTACTTTTATTTTAAAAACAACGGTCTCCAAAATCAATCAGTTCTCTACACTCTCACCGCTCTTGATGGCGAACCACAAGTTTTGCTTGACCCCAACACCTTCTCGGAAGATGGTACAGTAGCTCTGAGCGGTTTATCAATTAGCGATGATGCTAAATTAATTGCCTATGGAGTGTCCGCATCTGGTTCGGATTGGCAAGAGTGGCAAGTCCGCAATATTGAAACTGGCGAAGATTTAACCGATCGTTTACAATGGATTAAATTTTCTGGTGCTGCCTGGACAAAAGATGGGCGGGGCTTTTTTTATAGTCGCTTCGATGAACCCAACGAAAAAACTAAATTTGAAGATACCAATTATTATCAAAAACTTTATTATCATCAACTAGGAACTTCCCAAAGTGAAGATATTTTAGTTTATCATCGTCCCGATCAAAAAGAATGGGGTTTTAGCGGTGATGTGACGGAAGACGGACGCTATCTCATTATTTCTGTTTGGCTGGGAACTGACTCCAAAAATCTAGTTTTCTACCAAGATTTAACTCAACCTAGTTCTCCTGTCATTGAATTGATTAGCGAATTTACAGCTAACTATGGTTTCATTGATAATCAAGGGGAAATTTTCTGGTTTAGAACGGATTTGAATGCCCCACGCGGTCGAGTAATTGCCATCAATATTAATCAACCTGAACAGGAAAATTGGCAAGAAATTATTCCCCAGGTAGGGGAAACTCTAGAAGGGGTAAGCATTCTCAATCAGCAATTTATTGCTGATTACCTCAAGGATGCCCGGAGTCAAATTAAAGTTTTTGACCTCCAGGGTAATTTTGTCCGAGAAATCAACTTGCCGGGAATTGGTTCAGCGGGGGGATTTGAGGGCAAACGGACTGATACGGAAACTTTTTATAGTTTTACCAGTTTTACTACCCCACCAACTATTTATCGCTATAATTTCCTGACGGATGAAAGCACGATTTATCGGCAACCAGCCATTGATTTTCAATCCGAAAATTATCAAACTGAACAAGTTTTTTATCAAAGTCAGGATGGCACATCAGTGCCAATGTTTATTACTGGTAAAAAAGGCTGGCAGTTAGATGGCAATAACCCCACATACCTCTACGGCTATGGTGGGTTTAATATCTCTTTAACTCCTAGCTTTTCCATTGGGCAAGCTGTATGGATGGAAATGGGCGGCATTGTAGCAATTCCAAGTTTGCGGGGAGGGGGAGAGTATGGCGAGGAATGGCATCAAGCGGGGACAAAATTGCAGAAGCAAAATGTTTTTGATGATTTCATTGCTGCTGCCGAATGGTTAATTGCCCATCAATATACTTCCCCAGCTAAATTAGCGATTGGTGGCGGTAGTAATGGTGGTTTATTAGTGGGTGCTTGTATGACACAACGCCCCGAATTATTTGGTGCGGCGCTGCCAGCGGTGGGGGTGATGGATATGTTGCGCTTTCACAAATTTACGATTGGTTGGGCGTGGTGTTCGGAATATGGTTCTTCCGAAAATCTAGAGGAATTTCAGGCACTTTATGCCTATTCGCCCCTGCACAATCTTAAATCTGGTACTGCCTATCCCGCCACTTTAATTACTACCGCAGATCGGGACGATCGAGTTGTCCCTGCCCACAGTTTTAAGTTTGCAGCGGCTTTGCAAGCAGCACATCAAGGGGAGAAACCAGTATTAATTAGAATTGAAACCAAGGCGGGGCATGGAGCGGGGAAACCGACGGCAAAGGTAATTGAAGAGAGTGCGGATGCTTGGGCATTTTTGACGCGATCGCTCAATGTTACAATTAGCTAAATCGTACTTGTCAGCCGCCGAATTATTCCTGGGGGCAGATGTTTTCAGCGATGGATTTTAATATCTATTATTAGGTGATCATAAATCAAAGAACGCAAAAGTTCGTAGTTGGGCTTGAGCCTCAATCCGGAGAGGGCTGAAGCCCAACTACGAACCTAGTTAACGGATACACGGGAAAAAGACCCAGATCTCGATCGCCTGAGCCTTGCCAACCGAAAAAAAACGGGTTAATCTGTAGTTGATTAACCCGCCAACCGGGAAACGAGCAGATAAACTATTTTTGCAGCACGAGCTTAACATTGGCATTTTGGAGGCCGCGTTGCTTGACTTCTGCTAAGGTCTTATTAACTGCGTATTTTTGGTTGATGGAGTTGATCAACTCGGTTTGATTGTGCTTTTTGGCAACGCCCCAGAGGTCAGCGATTAGGTCGAAGGAACCATCGCTATTGCGAGACCAACCCAAATCATATTCGCCTTCCAGGACTGCCACCAAGTCAGCCCGAACCCGCTGACCATTGTAACCGCGCACGTCAGCTTCGGTTTTAACACTGATCCCCAAATCCCGCAGAGAAGATTTCAGGATTTCCACATCAGAGATTTTGGTCCGCAGGGTGCTAAAGTGAGACATCGGATTTCCTCCTGTAGAGAATGAAGAGAAACGACAACGTTTTTGTTTCGAGCCTGCCGCTGATAAAGGGTTGAGCGGCTTTTATCAAACTGCTAGCAAAGGGCTTTGCTAGCCTTTCCTCCTGTTGGGAGCAGGAGAAAGCTTTTAAAATTCCAAGCGGTGATATTCCGCTACGGAAGCTGCTGCTGGACGCGCTCGCTGTCTTGCCCAGTCTCTCAGAGCGGTTACTTGCTCTGTCATTGTCCGAGAGAGGGGCTGCGTGGCTTTAATGGCAGCAATAATATCTAGTTGGGTGAATTCTCGGTCTTGGGCAAAGGCATCGTACATAGCGGCGACTAATGCTTGCTCAATTTCGGCTCCGGAGAATCCATCGGAAACTTTACCCAACTGTTCCAAATCGAAGCGGGTAATTTCCCGGCGGCGTTTGGAAAGGTGAATTTTGAAAATCTCTTTGCGTTCTTCTTGGTTGGGTAAGTCAACGAAGAAGATTTCATCAAACCGCCCTTTGCGGAGAAATTCCCCCGGCAAGCGTTCTACTCGGTTGGCGGTTGCCATGACGAAGACGGGAGAAGTCTTTTCTTGCATCCAGGTGAGGAAGGTGCCAAAAATCCGGCTGGATGTGCCGCCGTCGGAGTCGGCGGAACCTGCCGAACCTGCAAAAGCTTTATCCAATTCGTCAATCAGGAGGATGGTGGGGGAAATGGATTCGGCGGTTTTGAGGGCATTGCGAAGATTGGCTTCGGAACGACCTACGGCGGAATCGTAAACTCTACCAATATCCAATCTGAGCAGGGGCAATCCCCAGAGGCGAGCGGTGGTTTTGGCAATTAATGATTTGCCGCAACCGGGAACGCCTAGAATTAACATCCCTTTGGGTTGGGGAAGTCCGTATTCTCTGGCTCTTTCGGTGAAGGCGTTGGAACGCTGGTGCAACCACCGTTTCAATTCTTCTAATCCCCCCACGGAGTCAATGGTTTCATCTTCTTCGATGAATTCCAAAATGCCATTGCGCCGGATTAATTGTTTCTTTTCCGAAAGGATAATATCAACTTCGGTTTCTGACAGGCGGTTAGTCTTGACATAGGCTTTACGATAAACTTTTTCGGCCTCGTCCCGCGTCAGTCCTAGGGCAGATTTTAAGAGTTTTTCCCGGGTTTCTGTAGTTGTTCTCCGGGTGCGGGTTTGCTCTAGTTGAGCAGATAGCACTTGGTTGAGTTCAGCTAGGTCGGGTAAGGCATAATCGAGGACGACTAATTCTTTTTCTAGTTCGATGGGAATGTGTTGGACGGGGGACATGAGAATAATGACTTTCTGCATTCCCTTGAAACTGGCGATCGCATCCCGCAACCATCTAGTTGTCACTGGCGAATCTAGAAATGGATGTAAATCTTTGAAGATAAAAATACCAGGGTCGCGCTGCCGAATTACCCATTCAATGGCTGCTTCGGAAGAAACAGTATTGTGTTGGGTGACGTGACGGGGTTGACCGTATTCGATTATGCCATGAGTAACTGTCCAAATAAAGACGCGCTTTTGGTGCTGCTTCATCTGAGCAATATTGGCAATTGTCCGCTCCGCCCGGTCTTCCTCCGATGTCACGAGGTAGATGAGAGGATATTGAGCTTGAATTAAAATATTTAGCTCTTCTTGCATAACCCTCGACCTAAATAAAGACGGCGCGATTTTTGCCAAAACTTAAAATCAGACCCGATTCCTAGTGAGGATTGCAGAAGGCGATCGCCACTAACTAAGTTGCTAGTTTAACAGGGAACTAATTCTTCACTTTGAGAATTCCCAGAGCTTACTTCTCGGACTTTCTCCACAGTCAGTTCGCTTTCCACCAATACACCGGGCTGGTTTGCCAAGGCGACTAATTCACCATCCTGCATGACTGCTAAACTAGAACACTCCGGACAGCTATAGACTTGATGATTTTTTCCATAGGAAACGGTCATTTCATCTACTATTTCCGGGTGGGCTAGATAGAAGACAATTGCTCTTTCCACAATTCCAGACATGGGTTCTGAATCAACCGCTGCCCGAATTTTTAGTTGGCGATGAAGTCCTGGTGGAAGATACAATGTAACTTTTTGCTTATCTTGCATATAAACTACTTCAGTCGTTCTACCCGGGTATGCCATTTCAAGTTAGCGGTTCTTTTGGCTGCTGTCAAGCGGTTAAGCTGGTATGACGGCAAAATCGTTACATTTCGTTACAAAGTCAACGGCTTAGTCTTAAGACTAGGTTATTGGTTAAACTGGTTAAACTGGTTCCCAGGCTCTGCCTAGGCTGTTGACTTTGTGCCTTTTTAGGAGTTTTCTGCTCATGCAGTTTCTGCTCTGTTTACTCGTTCCCAGGCAGAGCCTGGGAATGCCTATTGAGAGGCTCTGCCTCGGATGACAAAGCGAGGCAGAGCCTCTCGATTCGGTTCCCAGGCAGAGCCTGGGAACCAGTTCAAGGGGAGTTAGAATATCGAACAAGTTTATTGCATGAATAAAGTTGCTCAAAAACTCGCAGAGTCAACAGCCTACCCATAGACTGTTAATTGTTAAAATTTTGACATCCTCCCACCGCCAATTAGATGAGCTACTGCTTTAACGCTGGCTGCCCAAAACCAGAAAACCCGCCAGAAACTAACTTTTGTCTCCAGTGCGGGAGCAAGCTGCTACTCAACAACTTGTTTCGAGCAGTTAAACCTTTGGGGCAAGGAGGGTTTGGGCGGACATTTCGGGCAGTCAACCAGGGAAGATTTAATGAACCCTGCGTTATCAAGCAATTGTCGCCGCCGTCGGAAGTGCAGAAACAAATCTAGGAAAATCAGTACGTCGAGCGGCAAATATCAAACAAGCTTGAATATCTGCTAGTTCTAAATCAGGAAAGTCTGCTAAAATTTCAGTAACGCTAACATTTTCAGCTAGCATTTCTAAAATATCGGTAACTCGAATTCGCATCCCTCGAATACAAGGACGACCGCCACATTGACCGGGGGTTTGAGTAATGCGGGTTAGCAAGTCAGTTGTTAAACTCATAACGGCAGTTTCTATTTTGTGGGGGGTGATGCAGTTTAACTTGGCTGAGGCGATGAAAAAGGCTTCATAATTATAGACTTCAATTTGGAGATGTGACCTCTACTTTGAGAAGAATCCCACGCTCTTTAGACGTGGGAGTATCAAGGTCAATTATTTAGACAAAGACTCGATGTTGCAAAGAGGGCATTTGACGGCGCACTTGTTCTAATCGAGCGGGATTAATTTCGGCGATCGCTACCCCCGGAGTATCCCCCGCATCAGCTAAAATTACTCCCCAAGGATCGATAATCATGGCGTGTCCGTGGGTATGGCGCATAGCATAATGCTGTCCAGTTTGAGCCGGAGCAATGATATAGCAAGTATTTTCAATCGCCCTAGCTTGCAATAATACCTGCCAATGGTCTTTGCCAGTAAAGGCAGTAAAAGCCGCAGGGACAAAAATTACATCCGCGCCTTTATGAGACAGGTGGCGATACAATTCCGGAAAGCGAACATCATAGCAAACCGAAAGTCCTAAAGTGCCTAACTTTTCCGAGACGTAGACAGAAGGTAAACTATCGCCTGCCATTACCGTGCTGGATTCTCGGTAAGTATTGCCATCGGGAACGTTAACATCAAATAAATGTACTTTATGATATCGAGCCAGTTCTTGTCCGCTGGGGTCAATTAACAGGGCGGTATTGTACACCTTACCACCTTCCACCGGAACCGGAAAACCGCCGCCTACCAAAGTAATTTGGAAGCGCTGCGCCATCGTTTTCAGGAATTTTTCACTTTGTTGAGCGATCGCCTCTGCTCGGTTAACTTTATCAGTTTCTGCGCCCAAAAATGGGAAATTTTCTGGTAGACTGACTAATTCGGCTCCACGCCGCACCGCTAGATCGATTAATTCTTCTGCCTGCGCCAAATTTTTTTCCAAGTCAGGCAGGCTGGTCATTTGAATGGCAGCAGCTAAATAAGACTTCATAACTTTATTGAAATTCGACAAAAATGCTGACCCTACCAAATCTGGATTCGGATTCAGGTGTAGGGAGTGGTATTTCATGCAGAATACCACTTTCGGGATTCCTTGCGATCGCCCTCTTTAAAATCGTTGCCCAATACTCAATTGAAAGCGATTTTCCCCCCTGTCATTAATCCCAAAATCCGCTCGCAGCAACCCAATCGGCGATTCCACCCGCAACCCCAATCCATAGCCAAAACCACTCCCCGGCTTACCTCGCACCACTCCCGGCTGCCCCAAAACCGTGCTGCTGGAACCCAAATCGGAACCAAAATCAGCAAATAGCACTGCTCCCACCGGATTTACAATCGGAATCCGATATTCTGCCGTTGCTACCACATAACTGCGTCCGCTGGCAATTGCCCCGGATTCGTAGCCGCGCACGGAATTTTGTCCGCCAATATTAAAGGTTTGATAGGGAGGCAAGTTGCCAATAGTTGTCCCAGCCTGAATATTAAATGCCAGCACATCGGGAATACTACCACCCAAAATATTTACAGGCACGTACTGACTGTAACTCCCTTGCAAACGGTTCATCAAAATGCTGCCACTGCCAATGGGAATGGACTGCTCCATACTCAGACTCATAATTGAACCTTGAGTGGGATTGGTAGGATTATTTCGCCTATCCTGCGCCAAGCCGAAAACAATCGCGACCAAATCATCAATACCCGTACCACTAAAGGATAAGGGATTACCTTGTTTATCTACCGTAGCTAAATTACCGCTGGCATCCCGGATACTGGTACGGGCATAATTTAATCCTAATGAGGCTTGCAAATCTCCCATCGGTCGCATTAAAGTAATCCCACCGCCAAATTGGTCTTCCCGTGCTTGATCGCCATTAGGTAAGGGAATAATCCCCTGATTAAAGGTTTGAGAAAGGTCATTGCGGCGGAAAGCATTGATGCTATAACCGATGGTGTCGGGAGTGCGAGCATGGTAGGGATTAGTAAATTTGCTGTTAAATTGAAAGTCGTGAAAATTAGCTTGGACGTTGATGCCTAATTGTTGGTTAATCCCACCGAAGTTAAAATCTTGATAACTCAGGGTGGCAAACAATCCATTGGCATCGCTATAACCGCCACCGGGATTAATTGATAATGAAGAACGTTCCAATAAATTGTAGGTAACGGCAACTTTTCTGGCATCGCCACGGAGCGCCACATCAACTTTTTCAAACAGTCCCAATTGAAAAAGTCGTTTTAAATCGTTTTCGGCAGTGTCTTGGCGGTAAACTTGACCCGGCTTGAGTTGTAATTCTGGTTGTAAAAAGTTAGTTTGAGTCTTGCCAGTGGTAGTTTTACCATCGCGATCGACAAAGCGTAAATTGACTTCGCTGACTACTCCCTCTGATACTATAACTGTTAATGTTCCATCGGGGCTAGTTCGCAAATCTAGAGCTTCTGCCAGGATATAACCGCGATCGCGATACCATTGATTGATAGCTGCCAAACCTTGATGCAGAAGTCCCGGACTAACAGTAGTGCCGATTTGGGGTTGAAATAACTTGTTGGCAATATCGGGAAGTAATACTTGCGCTCCGGAGAGAACGAGCGATCGCACTACTACAGGCTTAACTTGATAAACTACCTGTAAGCCAGTCGGTGTCTTAGTAGTAATAAATTTCGCTTCGGCAAACAATCCCGTATCTAAAATTGCCGCCACATCCTCGCGCAACTGGGTTTGGTTAGTTTTCCCTCCAGTGCGCGTGCGAATTGTATGGCGAATAATTGATTGCAATTCCTCCGAAGCTCCCAAAATTTGCACATCCTGGGCAATGAAGATCAAATCCGGTTGGGAAAACTCCGGTAATGTTTCCGCTGAAACTGGCAACGGTTGTACCTGTTGCCAGTTGATGTTATTTCGGTGGATAGAAGGCGTGATGCCATCCCTCATGCACCCTCCCCAAGCTTGATTGCAGGGAGTTTTTAGGTTATTTGCCAAAGCTGGATTAGTTAGTTCTTTTCCTGCCAGCACTGCTAGGGTACAAACGATGATTTTGGAAACTTGCATCAATTAAGTTGAGAAGATGATTGACATACTCCCCGGCCTAAAGGCACGGGGATTCTAAGGTCGAACAGCAATTGCAGGCATCAGCCCGTCTGAC
>CAKZHE010000228.1 GCA_936920195.1 uncultured cyanobacterium
GAATTAATTAATTCAAAATTATTTCCATTCTTCATTTTGAATTTTGAATTTTGCCTTTTGAATTCAAAAAAGGTCAATCAGCTAAAAGTGGATTAAACCGTTCTATTGATGATGCTAATTTACAAGCTGCCAGAAACGTAAAAACTAAGGCAATAGAAACCTACTCTTTAAATATTGCCAAAATGATTAAGTCGAAAATGGTACGGCGGGACTCGTCGGAACCAGTACAATGCGAGCCTCTTTGAGGTCGAGTTGTGCGAACGCTTGCCAGTTAATACGTCGCCTTCAAAAGGCTCTCCGGCGTGTGGGCGAGAACCCAGAATATACGCAATTGTATTTCTGGGATATTAAGAGGGAAATCTCTTAAGAATCCCATCCCCTTCAGGGGTGGGAGTGTCAAAGTCAATTACAATTGGCACAAGACAATATTGCTAAATAATTTCTAAAATTCCCCAATTCCCAACTCCCTTTTAAAAACTCCCTGTTCCCTCACTATGACTCTCGCTCAAGATTTAGAAGTTGTGACAGAATCGCAGGCAGAAGATGTTATATTTCCTCCTAGCGATATCTATAGTGACGAACCTCCCTTGGAAAGCGATTTACATTTGCGGCAAATCATGCTGTTAATTCAATGCCTGGAATGGTATTGGCGCGATCGCCAGGATTTTTATGCCTGTGGAAATTTGACTGTTTATTATAGCCCCAATCAGCGCAAATCAGAATTTTTCCGAGGACCAGATTTTTTTGCAGTTTTAGGAACAGAACGCAAACCCCGCAAAAGTTGGGTGGTTTGGGCAGAAGATGGGAAATATCCTAATATTATTATCGAAATTCTCTCTTCTGGCACAGCCGCAACTGACCGAAACTTAAAAAAGCAAATTTATCAAGATACTTTTCGCACTCCGGATTATTTCTGGTTCCATCCAAATACACTAGAATTTCAAGGTTTTCATTTGGTAGATGGGATTTACCAAGAAATCCCCTTGAATGAACAGGGTTGGCGGTGGAGCCAGCAGTTGGAATTATATTTGGGGGTGCATGACTCTCAGTTGCGTTACTTTACCCCCGAAGGAGATTTAATTTCCACTCCAGAGGAATTGGCTTTACAAGCACAACAGCAGCGAGAGCAGACAGAACAACAAATATTAATTGAACGCCAGCAGCGGGAACAGGCACAGCAACAAAACTCGGAAATGGAGGCATTACTGAGACGTTATCGAGAACGGTTTGGAGAATTGCCAGACTGATTTGGAACTTCTGATTTCAATTTGAGCGCATCTGAATCATTTGTCCAAATATGTAGGGGGTAGAACTTCGTGCCTACCCCAATTTAACTGGTTCTAAACTATCAATCTTTAATCGCGGCTATTGAGAGCAATTATTAACCGCAGAATAAAGACAAACAAATTGATGTAAGTCAAATACATCGACAGAGCCGCAGGCAGATACTGGTCATCGCGGTACGAACGGGGCAGAATGTAGAAATCAACTACCGCGCAACCAGCAAACAGGAATACCCCCACCCCAGAAATGCCAATTTCTAGCCAAGTTGGAGTATAAATTCCAAAGACAGAACAAAGGACTTGGACAACTAGCACCACCAACAGGGCAATCAATCCTAACTGGACAGTTTTGCCTAGCGCCATTCCATCCTGCTCGGAAAGATTGGAACCAATTTGGCGGGCGGCAATAAAGGTAATGCCACAACTGAGCGCCGCAATCCCAATGCCATACAAACCCACCCCTGGAGTTCTGAGGGCGACAAAAATTAATCCGCTCAGAGTATAGCCAGTCAGCAAACTATAGGTTGCCAGCAGTGGCAGGGCTAAACCTTTATTTCCGCTTTCGGCAATATTACTGGCAACAAAAAAGAGAATAAAAGCAGCAATCAAGGCTATCCAAAAGGAAGTCATGAATAGTCCTGGATTGGAGCGGAGGACACCTAAACCCCCATAAGCGCCCACCGCAGTTAAAACTAGCCCTCCGCCCACATAGGGCAGGGCATTGCTAATCACATTCGGCCCAACTAGCGAGTGTCCTTGGGCTTCGCGAATTGCTTCCCGAAAATTGCTACTATTGCTCATGACAATCCTCTCGGCATTGAGTTAACGTTATTCCTGAATTCAATTTTGACTGATAAATTGCGATCGCGCTGTACAAACCCATCACCCCATCACCCCATCACCCCATCACCCCGCCTCCCCATCACCCCACCTCCCATGAGTTAAAATATGCCAATTAATTAAGTATTTACTCGCAGACAAGCAGCGATCGCAACAGCTATTTCCGTAAAACGACTATGGCTTGTTCCGTTGGCACTCAAGACAATGGACTTATCTTGAAAAGATTTGGGTTCTGCTACTGAGACTTTTCTACGATGGCAACTTCTTTTGTGTGTTCTAGAGTAATCGAACTGCTGACTGCATATTCCAAAAATCCCAGCGTGAAAATTCGCAATCAGCTAGTGCAATTAAATATTGGGTTGGTACGCAAAATTGCCTATAGAGTTAGCCAACAGTGCGCCGAACCCTACGAGGATTTGGAGCAGATTGGCTATCTTGGTCTAATCCATGCCATTGAAAGATTTAAGCTCAATCAGGGCTGTGCTTTCAGTTCCTTTGCCGTACCTTACATTCGCGGCGAAATGTTGCATTTTTTGCGAGATAAAGGCAGCACGATCAAAATTCCCCGCCGCTGGCAAGAACTGCAAAAAGAAGGTCAAAGAGTCCGCAAGGAATTAGCAGAAACCTTGGGAAGGTTGCCGAAGGATGCGGAAATGGCGGCGGCGCTGCAAGTCTCGGTGCAAGAATGGCGGGAAAGTAAGATGGCGGTGCAAAATCGCTTGCCCTTGAGTTTGGATGCTACGGTTGGTCAAATGCTTGATTATCCAGTAACTTTAGGTGAAACGCTGCCAGATTCTCGCTACTACGCCCAGCAAAATCTTGAGGAAGACCGTCAGCAGTTGCAGGGAGCTTTGGGACAATTGGAAGAGAAAACCCAAGCTGCGATTGAGTTTGTTTATCTGCGAGAGTTGCCGCGCAAGGAAGCGGCTCATCGGATTGGGGTTAGTCCAATGACAGTGACTCGGCGCTTGCAAAGGGGGATTGAGCAGTTGGTGTCAATTTTGCAAGCTCAGAATCCGGAGCCTGTGGCAAGTTGATCAAATAGGGAACAGGGAACAGGGAACAGGGAACAGGGAACAGAGGGAATAAGGGAACAGGGAACAGGGAACAGAGGGAATAAGGGAATAAGGGAATGGGGAATAGGTAATAGGGAATGAAAGGGAATTGACTATTTGGAATAGGGACCAACCTCCAACACGCCACTGGGTTTAAACACAACTTTAAATTGCGCTAAAGGCTCCTTGGGAACCTCTGTATCATTGGATTCCACAGGTTGAGATAAAGTGTGTAAAGGAGTTTCCTTGACATAATCAAACGCCGCTTGATTAAATGCTTCGTAATCAGCGATCGCGCCCTCTTTATTTACAGCTACCCGATAAACCAAATTTTCTCGATAAGTTGGCACTCCTGACCAATTTTTTCGCAGTTGACGATAGAGTTTCCGACTTAAATCCCTCACCTCATCGTCATCCTTAATTTCTGGTCCCAAACTGGGTTGGCGAGAAAAACCCCGCCAAGGACTAATTTGCAAAATTCCCCGTTCAGTAAAAACAATCTTAAACAGGGCAATTGGTTCTTGACGAGGCACGCTACCAGTCGTGGGAAGATAGAGTAATTCTGGTAAAGGGGTTTTATCGGCGAGGGAATTAGCCACATTATTTACTGCCTTGTAACCAATAATTTCCCCATCTTTGCCTACTGCCACTCGATAAACTAAAGCTTCATTAAACGTTTTGAGGTTTGGTTCCCATTTCGAGAAAATTTTGTCATAAACTTTCCGCTGTAAAAACCGCAACTGTGTAGGATCGGTAATTTCTGGGACTGAACCTAACAGGGTTTCTAAATCTGTAGGAGAAGGACTGGCTTCTGGGGAATTGGCAGATACTGGACTAGGACTTTCGCTAGAATTGGTTGTGGCAGTTGGATCTTGGGGTTTGTCAACTTGGGGAATTGGTAATAGGAAAGAAAGTGCGGCTGCCGCTGCTAACCCCCCTACTCCCACTGCCACCGGAGTTGCCCGTTTGATCAACGGCTCGCGAGCCGCCGCATACTGTCGCGAAACTGGTTGGAGTTTCAGTCCTAATTCGGGCATGGTGCTGGTATCAGCTAAAAACTGATCGATAGCATCTACCAAATCGAACAACTGTACTGTATTCAAGTCAATTTGATTGACAATGGAAGACTCGGCGGATTGATGACCGTCCCCTAATGGCGCTAGCGCGATCGCAGAGTTTCGCACTGTCAACCGATGCAGGTGATTAAATTTCTGCAACTTGACTTCGACAGATTGATTTTGGTGACTTTCTGGCTGGGGTATGCCGCTGAGATATTCCTGGGCATAATGGCTAACCGCAATCACTAAACTTTCAAATAAATCCTTGCCCCCACTTAGCTGTTGATTTTGGGTGACAAAATAACACTCAGCAGCAGTGAGAATAGTCATTAAGGGGCGGCTATCACCCTGGGTAGAAATAGCGCTGCTATAGCCTTCTAGCTTAATGGTGCAGTTGGGCAAGTTGTACTGACGGTTAATATTCATGAGATCTCTCCATCAAACAAACTTGTCCAAAACCTTTGCATTCCTGCCGTCCCAGTACAGAATAGTAGCTGGCACAACAGGGAGAGGGCTAGCTCATTTAACTTTTCATCGGATTTGTAGGCAATTACCCCAGAACGACGGGGATTCATCCGGCTGCGGAAATGAGCGCGAAATCGTTCTAGGTAATTAGACAAAAGCAGGTGATTTTCTAAGGGCATCTGCTTCTCGCTAAATTGATCGTAAGCTAAAACTAATTGCCGAATGTTGGCTGTTAACCGTCGGGCTAAAGAACAAGCGATCGCCACCAGTGCCTTAGCTTCTAGCAGTGTCAAAGGACGGCGGGTGTGGGCGCGGCGCAAAGGATTGGTACTCCTCATCCGCCAAAGCACTACCCGATTTTTAATAATCCCCTGCAATTCCAAGTCCTTTGCTACTGACAGCATCAATTCCGCGCCCCCTAGTTCCAGGGCTTCTACTGCCAGCAAAATCAAGTCAATCTGCACCCTAGAGCGGCGCGGAGACAAACCTGATGAAAGGGGCGGATCAGGCAGACTGTCCAAAATCAGGGGTGTTGACTGGGCAGGATGACTGTTTAATTCCATTACGCTCACAGACCGATCTCTTCCTACTAGCTGTGTGGATTGGTTGATTTAGGCAAACTGTGTAAAACAGCCTGCAAACTTAAGGATACCTGAATTCGTATAGCTTGGGTTTGTCCATATAGGGAATAGGGAACAGGGAACAGGGAACAGGGAACAGGGAACAGGGAATTGGGAATTGATAGGGAATTGGGGATAGAATTTTATCTGGGATTTTCTTGCCGACTTGCGATATAGTTTTTGGTGCAGAGCAGGCAAATACTGGCATTCCTGATGGCAGCACCAACCCCAAGTCGCTCTTAAAAAAAAGGCTCACCCTCAAGACTATGGATATTTCATCTCTAATTAGGGAAATTCCGGATTTTCCCAAACCGGGAATTTTATTTCGGGATATCACTACCCTACTGCGCGATCGCGATGGCTGGCGCTATACCATCGATACGTTTGCCGAGAAGTGTCAGCACCTCTCCCCTGATTATGTGGTGGGGATGGAATCCCGGGGCTTTATTTTTGGCGCACCCCTGGCGTATAAGCTGGGAGCGGGTTTTATTCCCGTCCGCAAGCCGGGGAAATTGCCTGCTGCCGTTTATACTGCCGAATATGAGCTAGAGTATGGGACTGACAAGCTCGAAATCCATCAAGATGCCATTGAACCAGGCAGTCGCGTTCTGATTGTAGACGATTTGATTGCTACTGGGGGAACCGCGATCGCCACTGCCAATCTATTGCAGCAAATTGGCGGCGAATTAGTTGGATTTGGTTTTATCATCGAACTGCGGGATTTGGGTGGACGGCAGAAGCTCCCCGATGTACCAATTGTCACCTTGGTGGAGTATTAAGTAAACAAAAGGCTATAAGAATAAAGTTTGTAGTTGGGCTTTAGCCCTAATCCGGATTAGGGCTAAAGCCCAACTACAAACTCACTTCTAGGGAATGGGGGAATTTTATGGCAGCAAATCATCATTCTGGGATCGGCGATCGCTTGGTAGCAACAGTAAAGTGGTTATATGGACTAATTACTAGCGAAACTTCCCTCTACATTCTCAAACGGTTATGGCAAGCGGTTCTCACTTTGCTGTTGGCTTCAGCTTTGAGTTTTGCGATTATTAAATTTGCGCCGGGAAATTATTTGGATACCCTGAAGCAAAATCCCAAGATTTCCCCAGAACGGATTGATGAACTGCGAAAACAATTTGGTTTAGATCAGCCTGGATTAGTCCAGTATTGGCGCTGGTTGGTGCAAGTAGTTACTCATGGCGATTTTGGCATGAGTTTTGCTTATTTTCGTCCGGTGGCAGATTTGTTGCGCGAACGGATTCCGGCAACTTTGCTGATGGCAGGATCTTCGATTTTTATCACTTGGACAGTGGCAATCCCGTTAGGAATTGTAGCGGCGGTGAATCAAAATCGCTGGAGCGATCGCCTCCTCCAAGTCTTCAGTTATGCTGGGCAAGGATTTCCCAGTTTCATCACCGCCCTATTACTGTTAATTATTGCTCAATCAACTTCTCCTTTATTTCCGGTTGGTGGGATGACTAGCATTAATCATGCCGAACTTTCCCCCATTGGAAAAATGCTCGATATTGGTTGGCACATGATTTTACCAACCATCGCCTTAACCGTTACCAGTTTTGCTGGATTGCAGCGAGTGACTAGGGGGCAATTATTAGATGTGCTGCGGCAAGATTATATCCAAACGGCTCGCGCCAAGGGATTGCCAGAAAATCGAGTCATCTATGTTCACGCTTTGCGAAATGCCATTAATCCCTTAATTACGCTCTTAGGTTTTGAATTTGCCAGTTTACTCAGCGGGGCTTTTATTGCTGAGTATTTCTTCAATTGGCCTGGATTAGGGCGATTAATATTGGATGCGGTGAATAGGAAGGATGTTTATTTAGTGACGGCGAGCCTGATGATGGGAGGTATCATGTTAATTATTGGCAACTTGCTGGCAGATTTATTGCTGAAAGCGGTCGATCCTCGCATCAAGCTAGATGACTTGAAATAATTGCTTCCCCTATATAGCGCGTCTCAATGAGTTGTGCAATTCCGTAGGGGCAATCCCCCCGTGGTTGCCCCGATGTGTAGGGGTAGGCACGGGGGCGCTACCCCTACAGATTTACATAAATGATTCAGACGCGCTATATAGCGGTTCTCAATTTGGTGCAGTACGCTTTTACTCTTGAAACCCTTTCCCTGCATACAGTTAGATGTACTTCATCTATTTGAACTGGTTCCTAGGCAGAGCCTAGGAACCGATATCGAGAGGCTCTGCCTCGCTTGGTTATCATCCGAGGCAGAGCCTCTCAATCGGCATTCCCAGGCAGAGCCTGGGAACGAGTAACAATTTTGAATTTTGAATTGGAGCAAAGCGACTTGATGTTTTCCGAAACCTACTATTTAATTCGTTCTAAAATGGATGGTCGCTATCTAGTTGCCCATCCTCGCCCTGATTCCACTTCAGATGAAACTGGTTATTTATTACTTTTTCGCGAAAACTATGACGCTTTAAGTTATCTCAATACCCACGGCGCTGATGTTGCCGATCGTTTTGGCGTTGAGTCTATTTCTGGCTCCCAAATCAAAAATATGTTGCAGCGGTGGGGATTTAAAGGCATAGGTATTGTCCAAGATCCATTGATTCCCCGAATCGAATTTCTATCTCCTAATTAAATCGGGGGAACTGCCCCGAAAAAGATTGTTCGATTCATTTGACTGGGCTATATGGGCGCAGCTTCTCCATTATGAGGACAATATCAGAAAAGCTGTGAGAAGTCAAGGGAAAAATCAAAAAATATTTATTCCCACAAAAATTGATGGTAAAAACCTATTTTTGACCTTTTTTGAATTTTGAATTTTGAATTTTGAATTGGAGCGAAGCGACTTGACTGGAAAAGATTGCCGCCTCCAGATCTAATAACGCCTGCTCAAAGTCATCATTAACAACTTGCACATCAAATTCTGAGGCAGCTTGAATTTCCACTTCTGCTTGCTGGAGCCGCCGCGCGATCGCTTCTGCCGAATCTTGCCCCCGTTCCCGAATTCTCCGTTCCAATTCTGCCAGGGAAGGTGGTAAAATAAATACTCGCCAAGCCGAGGGAAAAGTCTGCTGAACTTGTCTTGCCCCCTGCAATTCAATTTCTAAAACCACCCATTCCCCTCGTTGAATCCGTTCTTCTACTGGTGGGCGAGGCGTGCCATAGTAATTGCCCGCATATTCCGCCCATTCCAACAGTTCTCCCGCCGAGATCATGGATTCAAACTGCTGACGATCGACAAAATAGTAGTGTTTGCCTGCAACTTCCCCTGGACGGGGCGATCGCGTGGTCGCCGAAACAGAGAGGTATAATTCGGGATGGCGCTCCCAGAGCGATCGCCATAAAGTCCCTTTGCCCACACCACTTGGTCCCGTCAACACAATCAATTTGCCAATTTCCATAGTTCCCTTGCCAACAACCACCACTGCTAATTAGCAGCTTGCTCATCTTTACCGATAACGAACCGATGAGCAACCGTTTCCGGTTGAATTGCCGATAAAATTATATGACTAGAATCAGTCACAATGACAGATCTAGTCCGCCGTCCGTAGGTAGCATCAATCAACTGTCCGCGCTCCTTGGCATCGCTAATGATCCGCTTAATCGGCGCGGATTCTGGACTAACGATGGCAACCACTCGGTTCGCAGACACGATGTTACCAAAACCGATGTTGATCAGTTGAATGTCCATAACAAACTAGCGGCAGAAAGGTGGTTAATTTCAATGTTATCTGCAAAAAATTGGACTTACAAGCCCAGAACCGCCGCTAACTAGAGTTTTTAGCTTTTTACGACTGATATCTCTATCAATCTTCTCCTGTCATCCTCCCAAAGCAATAAAAATTGCGGAAAACTTAAGTGCAACTTGTTGACTACACCACTTTTACTGCCCTAGGGCGCGAACTGCGAACTGAATGGCTACCAGCCCGTGCCGAACAGGTTTATCAGCGCGATCGCTATACCATTGCCCTAGGACTTCGCACCCTGGAAAAACGGGGTTGGCTGACTATTTCCTGGCATCCCCAAGCGGCGCGGCTGTGCCTGGGAGATGCGCCGCCTCGAATTCCCGATACTTTCACCTTTAGCGATCAATTGCGCCACCAATTAGGGGGTTTAGCCCTAGTGGAAATGATGGCGATCGCACCTTGGGAAAGAGTGCTGGATTTACAATTTGCCCGTCGTCCGGGAGATCCTATTTTGTGGCATTTGTATGTGGAAATTATGGGTAAATATAGTAATTTGATTTTGGCTGATGCTCAAAATCAAATTGTCACCGCCGCCCATCAAGTTAGTTCCCAACAATCTAGCGTTAGACCAATTCAAACTGGACAGCCTTATGAATTACCTCCCGCCCTCAACGATCCCATTCCTAACTTAAGCGAATTGCGGCAGCGGTGGCAAGAACGGATTAGTTTAATTCCCGGACGTTTAGGCAAACAACTACTCAGAAACTATCGCGGATTAAGTTCTTCTTTAGTTAATGCTATGATCCTAGCTGCTTGCCTCGATCCCAACCAATCCACTGATAGTTTAAATGATCAAGATTGGCAGCAGTTATTTGAGCATTGGCAAGCATGGTTAAAGGTTTTAGCTGGGGAAAAAGAATGGCAGCCTGCGGAAACAGAGACGGGTTACACCGTCCTTGGTTGGGGAGCAATTCAAACCAAAACCACAATTTCTGACTTAGTTAATACTTATTATAATGCGGAACTTGACCGCCAAGACTTCGCCCAGTTGCGCCACCAATTAAGCCAGAAATTAAATAATATCTTGCAGAAATTGCGCCTCAAAGCCCAAACCTTTGCCACCCGCTTACAACAATCCGATGGAGCAGATGAATATCGCCAACAGGCCGATTTATTAATGGCACATTTACAAGATTATCAACCGGGGATGAAAGCGATCGCCCTGACCGATTTTCACACCAATAATTTAGTGACCATTCCCCTAGAACCGGAAAAAAACGCCATTCAAAACGCCCAAGCCCTCTACAAACGGCATCAAAAATTAAAGCGATCGCGGGCTGCCGTCGAACCTTTATGGCAACAAGTCCAAGCCGAAATTGAGTATTTAGAACAAGTAGAACTCACCCTAGCCCAAATTGATACCTATCGCACCGCCCAAGACTTGCAAGCCTTGATCGAAATTCGCGAAGAGTTAATTCAACAGCAATATCTTGATGCTCCTGCCCAACGCCATCATCCCACCGTCGATACTTCTACCCCCCATCGCTACCGCACTCCCAGCGGCTTTGAATTACTGATTGGACGGAACAACCGTCAAAATGACCAATTAGCCTTCCGCACCGCCGGGGATTACGATTTGTGGTTCCATGCCCAAGAAATTCCCGGCGGTCATGGTTTGCTGCGCTTGCCTCCCGGTGCAGTTGCCGAAACTGCCGACTTGCAATTTACGGCGGATTTGATGGCCTTTTATAGTCGCGCTCGCCAAAGTGACAGCGTACCCGTGGTATATACTGAACCTAAGCACGTCTATAAACCCAAGGGCGCAAAGCCCGGAATTGCGGTTTACAAGCACGAACGGATTCTTTGGGGACGGCCTCAGCAAGCAGAAACAACCATTGGGAAAATTTTAAACTTAAATTAAGATTTCCCGGAGAAATATCTGTATTTGCTGTTACTCTATTAAATGGGCGGGATGAAAATGCCGCTAAAAATTTGTCCGGTTGGGGCATCAACCGCTAAGTTAGGCAATGTCAGACGGGCTGATGCCTGCAATTGCTGTTCGAGCTTAGAATCCCCGTGCCTTTAGGCAGGGGAGTATGTCAAAATGCTTGTGAAGAAAATTTACCGCACTGTCCGCCTGGGAACGAGCAGATCGGGTTTCCCTAGAGGGAAAAGACAACGAAATTGAATTTTTTTAGACCAGATGCGATCGCCTTTAGCACTAGGCAAAGCCGAATCGCACCTGGTTTTTGTTACTGGTAAATTGTCTCCCTGAGTAGATTTGATCTAAAGTGAAAGCTAGCAATCCACAGATGCCATTCGTTTTTATGACTGATACGCTCTCGCACCAGCAGGAGGAGATCCCAGTAGATATGTTATTGCAGTCGAGGAGAAAGCCCCGGATATCTTGGCAGGTGGTTTTTTCCCTGCTGATGTTCTTGTATATGTACCTGCCCATCTTGGTACTAACATTCTATAGCTTCAACCAATCCACCTACAGCGCTAGTTGGACGGGATTCACTTTCGATTGGTATCTGAAATTACTAAAAGACGAACGCATCCAAACTGCGCTCCGGAATAGTTTAACTGTTGCCTTTGCTGCTGTGGCGATCGCTGCCCTCCTCGGCACGTTGATGGCAGTAGGATTAGCTCGCTATCGTTTCCCTGGGAAAGGCTTATATCGGGGTGTTTCCTACTTACCCCTAATTATTCCTGACATTGCGATCGCCGTTGCTACCCTGGTATTTTTGGCAGTTATTGGCATTCGTCTTAGTCTGTGGACAATTGTCGCCGCCCACGTCGTCTTTTGTATATCCTACGTCGCCCTCGCCGTCTCCGCTCGCCTTAATGGTTTAGATCCTCACCTAGAAGAAGCAGCCCTGGATTTAGGTGCTAGCCCTCTACAAGCCTTTATCCAAGTTCTATTACCCGAACTGCTGCCAGGGATTATCTCCGGTTGCTTAATTTCCTTTGTTCTGAGCATGGATGACTTTTTGATTGCCAGCTTCACCGCTGGTACTGGCGCTACCACCTTGCCCATGGAAATCTTTAGCCGCATCCGCACCGGAGTTAAACCCGATATCAACGCCCTCAGCGTTATCCTAATGATTTTATCGGCCTTGGTAGTGCTTTTAGCTGAATATGTCCGTTTCCAGGGCGAGCAGCAGCGGTTAAAATAAATCTGAGCGACTAACCAGGGTTTTTAATCCTGTTGATGAATCCTAAAAACCTGCGCCAATTGGCTCTGATCACTTTCCATTGAGCGATCGCATGGAGAATAATAAATGCTAAAAATGTGTAGGCAAACCAGAAATGCAAGTTTCTGCCCAATTCTAACATGGCTTTATTCTCAGGAAAAAAGTCAGGCAGTCCAATCCCAAACAGACTGACATTATGACTCTGATAGGAATTGGATAAAAACACCCCAGAGACGGGAACCACCCACATAAAAATATATAAACTGAAATGCAGGGCAAAAGTCCTAAACCAAGAAGGCGTAAACTTAGGCAAGCGTTTAGTGTACTTCCGCCACCAAACTCGCAACAGTACCAGAATTCTCCAAGTCAGCAATCCGATAACCAGCACGCCCAAGGATTTATGAAAATCATACATTGTCCCCCGAAAGGAAACTTCTTCAGGTAATTCTGTCATTAATTTACCATTCATAAATAGCACCAAGTAACCAGCTGCCATCCACCAATGGACAAGCATTAGGTGCTTAAATGCGGAATTTACCCTGGGTTTTGTTTGACTAACTTCAGGTTGAAGCGAACTCATAACTTACTCCCTCCCTTTCAAATTAATATATTCTACTATGTTAAAATTCTGATTTGGCATCTTTGCCCCTGCGAACCCGATGAACTCTGCCCCACAACAAGCCCCTAAACCAACTTTACCGAAAACTCAACTCCCAGAGTTGCTCGCTCCGGCGGGAAATTGGGAGTGCGCTAAGGCAGCGGTGGAAAATGGGGCAGATGCAATTTATTTTGGCTTGGCGCGGTTTAATGCCAGGATGAGGTCAGATAATTTTACGACGGCGGATTTGCCGAAGTTGATGGCGTTTCTGCACCGTCGCGGGGTGAAAGGTTATGTCACTCTCAATACGCTGATTTTTACCCAGGAACTCCCGGAAGTAGAAGCTGATATTCGGGCAATTATTCGCGCTGGGGTAGATGCAATTATTGTCCAAGATGTGGGTATCTGTCGGTTAATTCGTCACCTTTCGCCAGATTTTCCCATCCATGCTTCTACGCAAATGACTGTCACCAGTGCGGCGGGGGTAGAATTTGCTAAATCCCTCGGCTGTCAGTTGGTGGTATTGGCGCGGGAATGCTCGCTGAAGGAAATTAATCAAATTCGGCAAGGAATAAATCAAAGTGATGCAAACCTACCTTTAGAAGTTTTTGTTCACGGGGCGTTGTGTGTAGCTTATTCTGGACAGTGTTTAACCAGTGAAGCTTTGGGAGGACGCTCGGCGAATCGAGGGGAATGCGCTCAAGCTTGTCGAATGACGTATGATTTAATTGCGGATGGCAAAGTGGTAGATTTGGGGCATCGGAAATATTTACTTAGTCCGCAAGATTTGGCAGGTTTGGAAGTTTTGCCAGAGTTGGTGCAAGCGGGAGTTAGTAGTTTAAAAATTGAAGGGCGATTGAAAGCAGCGGAATATGTGGCGAATGTAACGCGGGTTTATCGACAGGCTTTAGATCGATTGGTAACTAATTCTGATTCTGCCCTGAAATTGGGAAATCAGCAAGCGGTTTTTAAAAAGTCCCTTTCTATGGCTGAAGAAAGTTACCATCTGGAAATGGCTTTTTCGCGAGGACTTTATCCGGGTTGGTTTCAGGGGATTAATAATCAAGAATTGGTTCATGCTCGCTTTGGCAAGAAGCGGGGAGTTTATCTAGGGAAAGTTATCCGCATCCGCAATGAACAAATTACGATTGAGTTGGTTTCATGGGTGAAACCTGGGGATGGCGTAGTATTTGATGGCGACAAACCAGGGGAAAGGGAAGAAGGCGGAAGAGTTTATACGGTTGAACAGCGGGGAAAGGAAGCAATTTTGACTTTTGGCAAGCGGGATATTAATTTGCCAAAAATCCATGTTGGTGATAAGGTTTGGAAAACTAGCGATCCGGAATTAGAAAGGCAAGTTCGTCAAAGTTTTGCGGGAGATACGCCCCAATTCCAACGTCCGCTACAAATCGATGTTTATGGGGAAGTGGGACAACCTTTGACGGCGATCGCTCGCGATCAATTTGGTAATATGGTACAGGTTGATTCTAATATTGATTTGGCGATCGCTCATACCAAACCCCTCACTACCGAACGTCTGCAAGAACAATTGGGCAGGTTAGGAAATACCCCTTTCTATTTAGAACAGCTTAATAATCATCTTACCGAGGCAGTGATGATTCCCGTGAGCGAATTAAACCGTCTGCGGCGAGAAATCGTAGTACAGTTAGAAGCAGTGCGATCGCAAGTATCTTATCGACCTTTATCTGCCGCTTCTTTCCGAGATTTATTGCCAAGTCTAACTTCTCCCATCACCACCGCGCCGCAATTAATTGTTTTAGTTCGCAACTTGCCCCAATTACAAGCCGCATTAGCATCGGATCTAAAAACGATCTATTGTGAATTTGAAGATCCTCGTCACTATCGCCAAGCCGTGCCAATCTTTCGGGAAAGGCAAAATAATCCCAAGGCGACAATTTGGGTAGCGCCTCCCCGAATTACCAAACCAGGGGAAAATTGGATTTTAGAGCAAGTGCGTTCGGCTCAAGCCGATGGCTATTTGATTCGGAACTACGATCAGTTACAATTTTTTCAAGGCGATCGCTGTATTGGTGACTTCTCTCTGAATATTGCCAATCCCTTAACCGCCAATTACTTTAAACAGCAATTCCCCCTAGAAAGATTAACCGCTTCCTACGATCTCAATCTCAACCAACTAGAAGACTTATTAAAAAACGCCCCGCCAGACTGGTTTGAAATTACCATTCATCAACATATTCCCATGTTCCACATGGAGCATTGTGTTTTTTGCACCTTCCTCTCCACTGGAACCGATTATACTAATTGCGGTCGGCCTTGCGATCGCTATCAAGTCAAACTCCGAGATCGAGTTGGCACAGAACACATTTTGCAAGCCGATGCCGGGTGTCGCAATACAGTTTTTAATGGCACAGCCCAAACTGGAGCCGAAGGTGTGGAGCGGCTCTTACAATTAGGGGCGCGATATTTTCGTTTGGAATTTGTCAGCGAAACCCCATCCCAAGTAGATACCACAATTAAGCGTTATTGTCAATTATTGCAAGGGGAAATTTCTGGTTCCCAGTTGTGGAAAGAATTAAAGTTGCAAAGTCAACTAGGTGTAACTCGCGGCTCGTTGGAAAAAAGAAATTAAGGAAATGCCAGCAGTAATCTCAACTGCTGGCATTTTCTGTTAGCGCCTACCCGGAGAGTGACTGCCACCACCATTATTATTATTAGCCGAGGGTTGATTTCCGCCGCCATTGTTCATCTGAGGGCGATTTCCTCCCCCACCAGAATTGTTACCGCCACCGTTATTCATCGGAGGGCGATTGCCACCGCCATTATTCATCGGTGGTTGGTTGCCACCATTGGGATTGTAACCACCGCCATTATTCATCGGTGGTTGATTGCCGCCACCGGAATTGTAACCGCCGCCATTATTCATCGGTGGTTGTTTTCCCCCATTGGGATTGTAACCACCGCCATTATTCATCGGTGGTTGGTTGCCACCATTGGGATTGTAACCACCGCCATTATTCATCGGTGGTTGGTTGCCGCCATTGGAATTGTAGCCGCCGCCATTGGGATTGTAACCACCGCCACTATTCATCGACGGTTGGTTGCCACCATAGTTGGGGGTATATCCACCTGAATTATTATTAGTTCCCAGAAACCTTTCTCCAAAGCCAGAGTCAGGATTTTGCCTGCCACCATTATTCACCGGAGGCTGATTTCCACCACCGGAATTGTAACTGCCGCCATTATTCGTTGGAGGTTGGTTGCCTCCATTAGGATTTTGTCTACCAGAATTATTGACTGAAGGTTGATTTCCTCCACCGTTGGGATTTTGTCTACCGGAATTATTGATTGAAGGTTGATTTCCTCCAGAGCCAGAATTATTATTTCTGCCAGAATTGGGAGGATTGGCTGGACCAGCACTTCCCGGAGTAGCAGTTGGAGCGGTTGTGGCTGGAGCGGTTGTTGCCGGAGCAGTTGCGGCTGGAGTAGTTGTGGCTGGAGTGGTTGTTGCCGGAGCAGTTGCAGCTGGCGCAGTTGTTGCCGGAGTGCTTTCAGATGGAGTGGTTGTTGCCGGAGTCGTTGTAGTGGGTTGCTCGAATTCTTCCCGCACGCTGACTTTGAATGGGGTAGTGGCGAGATTTGAATGTAGCGAATTAATTGATGCGCGATCGCCAGACTTACTGAGAGCGGGTAAGGTATTCTGGGAAGTGGTATCTTGCAGAATATAAGCTTGGACAAGTTTGGGCGCTATTACCTCTTGTCCCAAACAACAAATCCCCATCAATCCTAGCGTGGGCAATAAACTCAGATGGTTGGACTGTCTTTTTACTAAGGATTTTTTGGGAGCCGTAGCTGAATTTTTACCAGAATTTCCAACTTCAGACCAAAAAGATGCCAGAAAGTTTAATTTGATGCGCTTAGAATTGCTTTTCATTGGCTGTTCGGTTCTAAGGTGGCAGGCGATGCAGTTTTTTCCATGATAGAGCAAAATATCTGGCGGTGTCATCAGGGCAATTCCGCCTAGTTGCTCAAGCTAGATTAAACCCAGACCCTAAAAGTATAATTAAGTTACTTGGTACTTCACCCCCCATCATGGCTATTCCAGAACTTGAACGACAGACAACAGACAAAAAAAATATCATCAAAGAAACCTGGTGGCTCATGTATTGCAGTTTTCCTGATTTAAATTGGGCAAAATTGCAAGTTTATGCTGATGGCTCTGCACAAACTTTTGATTGTGACGGGGTTAAGCATAACTTTGAAAATGAAGAAGAAGCTGGGTATTTTCTAGCCGAGGATGAATATATTGAACTAGATAAGCTTGATACAGAGGATGAACAAGAAATAGGTATTCCTTTATCATCTATAGAGATACCGCAAGGAGACACAGAAGAAGACTTGGCTAAAAGTATGTATGTCAGTAGTAGGGTGGGCAATGCCCTCCAAGCCTAACATTACCTTCCCAGATGGTGATGGGCATTGCCCACCCAGGGCTATCTATACTAAAATAGGCTTTATTCTCGATATTGAGAGGAGTTTCATGCCAGAAGTTACACGATTTTACGGAATAGTCATTAAAATCTTCTTTGGAGATCACCCACCACCGCACTTTCACGCAATTTATGGTGAATATAATGCTTTATTTAGCATTGAATCTTTAGAAATTATTGAAGGAGATTTACCAAATCGAGCCGAAAAGCTGGTAGTAGAATGGGCTACGTTGTACCAGAAAGAACTACTACATATTTGGAATAGCCAAGAATTTAATAAGCTTCCCCCTTTAAAGTAATTGAGGTTTTTTTATGAACCCTGCTCGAATTGTTTTCGCTCAAGTCATTGATGATTGTACTTTAATCGTTAAATTCACCAACGATGAAATTAGGAAATATGATATTTCTCAATTGTTAGGCAATCCAATGTTTGCTCCGTTAAGGAATCCTGGGTTTTTCAGAAACTTCCGAGTTGAATCAGGTGGTTATGGACTGGTTTGGAATGACGATATTGATATCAGCGAGTATGAACTTTGGCAGAATGGCATCAGGGTTTCAGATGGCGATCAAGTTCGTCATCTTGAATCCACCCATCATCATCTAAATTAACTGTTACGCTAGGTTGAACATTTTTGCGGACAAAACGATTAGGACGAGCTTGACGATAATCAAAGTTGTATTCTGGTAACAAGTCATCTGAAGATGACTTTTGAGAGTTATCATTTACAGGACTTACGCATTTGCTCCGCATATAGCGTTTATGGTGCGTTACGCTGCGCTAACACACCCTACTAAAGAGGTGTTGCGTAAGTCCTAATTTAGATCGTTGCTCATCATCTCTATGTTTGGTAATTATGAAAAGCGATGCACTGAGTCTATCAAAGGACGAATGTCATTCTTTGTGTCTTTGTGCCTTGGTGGTGTCAGAATATTTTCATAATAGCGCTAGCGCGTATGCCCTTGGGATGCTCCGCGATCGCAGAGCTTCGCTTGATATTCAAGACAGCCGCTACAAATAGAGACTCAAAGCCTTAAAATTCAGTACATGATCTATCAACGCCCCCGCCCCGTAATTCCGGCTTGCACTTGGAATCGTCCCATTGGTCTTGGTTGGGACAAACCCTACACTGTCCGCTATGCTAGTAACTTGGATGATGGCCCTTGGCATGGAATGCCCCTAGGGGGTTTTGGTGCTGGTTGTATTGGGCGCTCTCCGAGAGGAGATTTTAATCTCTGGCACTTGGATGGTGGCGAACACTTTTTTCGCAGCTTGCCTGCCTGTCAATTCAGCGTTTTTGAGTACCCGGAAGGGGGAGAGGCTCAAGCCTACGCCCTGGCTACGGAAGCGCCTGCGGATGGTTCGCTGGGACGGTGGTCGTGGTATCCTCCCAGTACGGCGGAACATTCTACGGGTAGTTACCGCGCTCTCTATCCTCGCAGTTGGTACTCCTACCGCAACGTCTTTCAAACTGAAATTAGTTTTGAGCAGTTTTCGCCGATTTGGGCAGGGAATTATCAAGAAAGCAGTTATCCCCTGGCGGTGTTTCACGCCTACGCCTATAATCCTACCGATGTACCAGTGACAGTTAGTATTATGCTGACTTGGCAAAATATTGTCGGCTGGTTTACTAATACCATTGAAAATCCCCAAGTCCGCGTGCGGGATGATGGCAGTCCAGTTTATGATTATCAACCCCGTTGGGGCGAGAGTACGGGCAATTACAATCAATTAATTGTGGATTTTTATCGAGTTGGTTGTTTGCTGGATCGGGTACGCTTAGGAGAGGCTGGGGCTGACGATCGCGTGCCAGTCAGAGAAGGGGAAGGACAATGGGCGATCGCGACTATAACTAATCCAGCTTTAGAAGTCTTTCATCATTGTCGCTGGAATCCGGCAGGAGATGGGGGAGATATTTGGGATAGTTTTGCCGGGAATGGTTCTTTACCGGATTGCCAAAACGAAACTGCCGCCGATCCGGGGGAACAAATTGGGGCAGCGATCGCCATTCGGTTTACACTTAAACCAGGTAAAAGTCGCAAAATCCCCTTTATCGTCTCTTGGGATTTTCCGGTGCTGAAGTTTGGTGCCGATGTGCAGTATTATCGTCGCTATACGGACTTTTTTGGCTTTAGCGGTAATAATGCCTGGTCGATGGTTCGCACTGCCTTGAAACATGATGAAATGTGGCAGGAAGAAATTCAAAATTGGCAGGAACCAATTTTGAGCCGGGAAGATTTGCCTAACTGGTTCAAAATGGCTTTGTTTAATGAATTATACGACCTGACGAGCGGTGGCACAATTTGGTCTTCGGCTTCGGAAACCGATCCCATTGGACAGTTTGCGGTTTTAGAATGTTTGGACTATCGTTGGTACGAAAGTTTAGATGTCCGCTTATATGGAGCCTTTGGTTTAGTCCTCTTATGGCCTAAGTTAGAAAAAGCCATTTTAGAAGCCTATGTCCGGGCAATTCCCGCCAGCGATGATACGCCCCGAATTATTGGTTATAATCAAGCCGCTGCCATTCGCAAAGCGGCTAATGCTACTCCCCACGATCTCGGCGCACCTAATGAGCATCCCTGGGAAAAAACCAATTACACCAGTTATCAAGATTGTAATTTGTGGAAGGATTTAGCCTCGGATTTGGTCTTGCAAATCTATCGCTATTTTATCTTTTCGGAGGGGAAGGATCTCCAGTTTATCACCGATGCTTGGCCTGCCATTGTCAAAGCCCTAGGTTATTTGAAAGAATTTGATCGAGATGGGGATGGTATTCCCGAAAACTCTGGCGCACCAGATCAAACTTTTGATGATTGGAAATTGCAGGGAGTTAGCGCCTATTGTGGGGGTTTGTGGCTAGCAGCTTTGGAAGCGGCGATCGCCATTGGCGAAATTATCCAAGAACAAGTACAATCAACCCCAGAACTTGCCGATACCATTGCCACCTATCGCGGTTGGTTAGCCCAATCTCAACCAATATATCAACAACTTTGGAATGGCAAATATTATCAACTAGATAGCCAAAGTGGTTCTGATGTAGTCATGGCAGATCAATTGTGCGGTCAATTCTGCGCTCAACTCTTGAATTTACCAGATATTGTGCCGAGCGATCGCGCTCAAGTGGCATTGCAAACCATCTTTGATAGTTGTTTTGTCAAATTCAATCAACACCTCGCCCAAAAGGGGGAATTTCCTCATCCCATAGGAGCAGCCAATGGTGTTAAACCAGATGGCTCTCCCGAAAATCCCCAAGCCACCCATCCCCTAGAAGTTTGGACAGGAATTAACTTTGGTTTAGCAGCTTTTTTAGTCCAAATGGGAATGAAAGCAGAAGCGATGCAAATTACCGAAGCCGTAGTGCGACAAATCTATGAAGGAGGTTTGCAATTCCGCACTCCCGAAGCCATTACCGCTGCCAAAACTTTTCGCGCCAGTCACTATCTGCGAGCGATGGCAATTTGGGGGATTTATCATGTATTGCCTAAACCTCCAGAAGAGATTTAAACCGATTCGCCTTGATTTGATATTTATCATCAAAGATTCCTGATTGTAACTTGCCCTCAAGGATATTTTATGGTAACTTAGAATCGTAGGATCGTAGGTTGGGTTGCGCGACAGCAAAACCCAACAAAATACTGGTAAATGTTGGGTTGACACGATCGTTACAACCCAACCTAAGTTCATAAGCTGTAAAATAAGCTACTAAATTTTTGATAATGGCTAAAACAGCACTGAATAACTTCTTACAAAAGGAAATTTCTCGCCTTGCCGAGACGCATCAACTAGATGCCGAAGTTTTGGCTAAGTTTGCCCATTTTGTCATTGAGAACCATAAGAAAAAAGATAAAGTTCCACCCAAACCTGTTGTTAAACTAGAAAAAGTTAAGCCACTTAGTCTGCCTAAACTGAAAGAAGCAATTTACACATACTTCAAAGTTCGCGATACCACTGCACTTAAAAAATCCGGTTCCTTCAAAATGGCAACCGACGGCATGGAGCCAGTCAAACTATCAACTAAAGCAGATTGGGAAAAATTGTATCGCAAATTTATTGGTATTCTTCCCGGCGAAGAAAATCAGCAGGGTTATGGATGTATTAACGGCATCAACATTTTTAACTATTTTAGACCTTGGCAAGTTTTTGGCTTAAATTCTCAAACTGCCACGCTAGAAGACATTAAAAAAGCCTACTACGACCTCAGCAAAGTTTATCATCCTGACGTACCCGAAACTGGAGATGGAAGGATATTTGAACAGATTCACATCATGTATAAGAGTATTACTGCTGGAAGTTAAATCTATGGCAAAAGCTGCAAAAGCATTTACAATTAAGGAAAAAGATCTCGCCGCTGCACTTGAGATCTCTCCTGAGAAATTGCAGGAAATCATTAATTTCTTTGATTCAGATCCCAATGATAAATGGGAATTAAAGGAAAATGACCATTTTATCTTCATCCATAAAAAGTGGAACGAGCGAATTTTTTCTCATCAGGGAGCTTTTGCCATTGCTAAGTACATGGATGAGAAGGAGAAAAAGAATCTTTGGGATATCTTCAAGGAATTTATTACTAGGCACAAAGAAAAAATTCGTCATGCCTTCGTTCGCCAAAAAGTCCAGGATAATTGTACCTCTTTAACTACCAGAAATAATCGACATTTTCTATCTAAAAAAGATATCGTCGCGATTTTATCTACTAGCTATCCTCGATTCAAGCAGGTGGTGGACGAAATTCAAAAATCTAATGAACCCCTCAAGATTGGAGAAGATTTTGATGATATTGATGGGGTGCGTTATTACTCCTTGTCTGGATTAGATAGACTAAGTAGAAAGTTATCTGCTGATTTAAAAGATATCGCTAGACGCGAATGGTGTTCGGCGGTAGAAGTTGTGGGTAGCAAGACTTTAAAAATGTTAGTTGCAGCTAGGGATAAAGACATACAAGAAAGAGAAAAAAGAATTAAGGCAGCTATGGAAGCTGCCAAAAGAAGAGATAAAAGTTGTTGTCAAATCACTGGCGAAAAACCAACTAAATCTAGCAAGATTAATATGGTAGCTCATCATATATTTTCTCAAAAAGAATATCCTCATTTGGCAACTATCCCAGACAATTTAATTACTCTGACAGAAGCAGTTCACAAGGATTTTCATGCGTGGAATGGCGGAACGCAAAAACCTTGTACAATTGATAACTTGATCCAGTTTGCTAATGAATTATATCCCGATCGAGAAGAAGCTAATATCAAGTTAAACCAAATCAAGAAAATTTTAAGCAAGCTCACCTAAAATTCAGAAGCCATATATAGTGTGTCTAAATCATTCAGTCTCGCATCGCCCCTATCAGTAGGGTGTGTTAGCGCCAGCGTAAAAGCCAAAGCAGCAACGGATAAGGCGAAAGAACTAGCGCAGAAAGCCAAAGCCGCATATCAAGCAGCAACAGCTACCGTCCAGCAGGCAAAAGCTGCATATCAAACGTTCAAGACAGAAGTTCAGAAAGTTACTACCCAAATTGTCCAACAGTCTCAGCAGAAGATAAAAGAAGAGGCGCAAAAAATATACAACAAAGTTATCCAAAGTCCTGTTGTTCAAACAGCCTCTAAAGTTGTCAAGTATGTTGCTAACTATGCCAATAAAGCAGCTAAAGTAGTTGGCAATATTATCAACGGAGCCAAGCAGTTCGTTAGCAATGTTATCGATTCTGGAAAGCAGTTTGTCAGCTTGGTTATAGAATTAGTCCTGATGGTGTTAGGCTTCCACTTAACTATGGTGAAGTAAAAATTGATGAATACGATCGATACCATGTTATCCCTAGAACCAGACCTAGTACAGAGTAACTGGGAATTTACAGAAGTATGGATAGATCCAACTCTATCTCCCCCTTATCTGCTGCTGTTACTTAGCGATCGTGATGGAAAGTGTCGAATATACGATCCAAGTAAAAATTATCAGATTGTATTTTCTAGTAATGCTTATCAAGACGCTGAGTTTTGGCTATTGGAGGATGAGTATGAACCAATAGAAGGTCGGCTTAATAGCTCAAGTTTAACCTGAATAGTGCGAAGCTCTGCGTTGTCGTAGCGATGCCCAAGGCAATAGCGCGATCGCTTTTCTGTTGTCTGGAATAGCAGAGAGCGATCGCTTTTGGTGATGTAATGAAAAGAGCGATCGCTTCTTTGTAAAAGTGAAACCTTGGCAATATATTGTTCATTCACCAATAATTTCTAACAAAGCATTCTTCACAGCTTGACGGTCCACTTCTTTAAGTTCTCCCAGTTTCCTAATTACAAGCACTTTCTCAACAGTAGCAAGAATCGGCTTGATAATTGACGGCTTAATTAAACCTGCTTCTCTCCACTCATTAATTATTACCTCACCTAGCACCAGCACAACTTGAATTTGACTGGTTATAGCCATAATAATAATGTCATAATGTTGGCGATTATAGCCATCAGAGCTAACCACTACTGCTGGACGCTTCTTACTGGTTGTTTGGTCAGTAAAAGGGAATGGAACGAGGACAACATCAGCAAATTTATAGCTGGTCATATTCAGCATCTTCAGGGTTATCCCAGATTGTTTGAAAAGCGTTTGCAGAAAGCTTGAGAGATGCTTGAGCGAGGCGAATATTTTCATCTCGCTGGTACAGAAAATCTACAAAATTTACTACCTCTGCTACCTTTTCTGGAGGTAAGCTGCGGATCTTCTCAATTAATATGCGTTCCAGAGATCCATAAGTATTTGTACTTTCCATTGCCAATGAAGTGTAAGGTGATTGGACTTCCCAGATTCTACTCTATTCTCTTCCAAAAACCTATGCTAGCCTAAACTCAAGTAGCGATTATCAAGTGCTAGTACGATTGGTTGTCTGGAATAGTGGATGGCGAAGCTCTGCGAGCGCGCTAGCGCTATCGCTGTAGAATGGGAGAAAGCGATCGCTTTTCTGTTATCTGGAATGGTGGAGAGCGATTGCGCTTTTACCAAATAGTCTGAACGTGGGGATAATCCAAAATTTTCTCATCACAGGTGACAAGAGAAATACCATACCGTCGGGCGATCGCTACTAAAATTCGATCTGCTGGATCTTTATGAAAATCTCCTGGAAGTTGCGTACTGGCAATCGCATCTAGCGGATTTAAAGGCTCAATCACTGTTCCTGAATGTTGTTTAGCTTGGTTATACCAGTCTTCAATTGATAAGGGTAAAGTCAGTTTCCCAATATTTGCCTTAACTGCCACTTCCCAAACTGAAATAGCAGAAATTAACAAACCATTCTGTTCTGACTCAAATTCAATAACGCGATTGGCAGCATCAGACAACTGATTGGGATTGTGCAGCAACCATAGCCAAATATGTGTATCCAGTAAAATCATGAACCCAACGCATCCCAAAGATCTGCCATTGGCGCATCAAAATCTTCGGCAATTATGATTGGTAAATCTCTGAGAGGATAATGCTTCTGGGATACTGAATCAACATTTGACGACAAACCAATTGGTATAGATCGATTCGCCTGCGTTAAACGCAAAATACTCAACAAAACTTCTAGCACTTCATCAGATGCCTGCTCAATTTCCTGAATCAATTTTTCACGAACAGTCATTTTCTAGAACCTCTTAGCTGAGACAACAGGAGCCTCTATCAATTTTAACCTAAAGGCGATCGCCTTTAGGTTATCTGGAATAGTGGATGGCGAAGCTCTGCGAGCGCGCTAGCGCTATCGCTGTAGAATGGGAGAGAGCGATCGCCAACAGCAGCGATTATGATTAAAGTAGCCTCCCCCATCGCTAAACATGACTGACACAATGCCAATCTCTCAATTTCAACAAGCTATTGACGTTATAGAAGCCTTATCTCTAGAAGAACAGCAACAGTTGTTAGAACTACTATCCCAACGACTCCGACAACAGCGCCGCCGTCAAATGGTTCAGGAAATTCAGGAAGTTCATCACGAGATCGCCCAAGGAAATATCCAATACGGTTCCGTGAAAGATTTTCTAGCGGAGTTAGACGCTTGAGACAAATTGCTTGGAGTCCAAAATCATTGCGTGCTTTTAAACGCATGGTGCGTCAAAATCCTCAACTGCGCTCCTTAATTGAGGCAACCCTAAATCAACTTGCAGCAGATCCATTTCACCCCACCTTAAAAACCCATAAGCTATCAGGCGAACTAGCCGGGATTTGGGCTTGCTCTATTGACTACAATTATCGAATTTTGTTTGAGTTTATTATTAGCCCAAATGAGGCAGAAGAAGATGCTATTCTCCTTTTAAATATGGGTAGCCATGATGATGTTTACTAATTCTATTTTCTAGAAATGGTAGGTCAAAATCTGGCTTTAGTTTGCTCCACTGCCCAAAAGAAATAAACTCAATAGAGTACCGCTATTCCAAAGGCAGTGCAGAAACATCGGGGCTAAGAGATTGCGCGATCGCGTATAGATAAATCCCATTACTGCCCCCAATGTTGCTAGGGGTAAAACTTCGGAAATGTTCAAATGAGCGATCGCAAACAGTAAACTACTAGCAGCGATCGCTCCCCAAACTGGTAAATATTTGGTTAAAGAAGGTAATAAAAATCCCCTAAATATTACCTCTTCAAATATTGGGGCAGCAATCGAAGCTGTCAAAAAGAAGATTGCCATCGCCCAACCATCCCGATTTTCTAAAGCGATTGGTAAAATTGGGTTGCTGCCTCCCTGCCCTTGCCACAATCCTTGATTAATAACCGATACGATAATTACCAAGGGTAAAGCCACAAAATAACCACCTAAACCCCAAACAAACCAGTTATCTACTAATTTGAATTTAAACCAATTAGCAGGTAAGGGGAAAAACGGTTTGAGAGACAAATAAAGTACCGAAAACCCACCCACTGCTACCAAAGAATAACTAGACAGGGCATAAGTTGCTCGCATTCGACTATCAAAACTGGTTGGGTGTAAATCCAAACTGTTAAATACGATCGGTAACAAAATTGAACCGACAAAGAAGAAAATAAAGAAAAATCCCACCACAATTACTTGGACAATGGTTTCCCCATCCCAAGGCGTTTCCCAGGGGATACCCGCATTTTGGAATAAAGGCGATAAATTAGCACTTTCGGGATGGCGAAACCGCTGCCAGAGCCACTGCACAACTAAGACTAAGATTATCCCCACACCAATCAACAATCCTAGGGCGGGAATTCCCCCGACTAGGGCTAATTTCCAAACTGATTGAAAAGCAATTTCCTGCTCTTGGGCTTGCAAAGCTAATAACTGTTCTCGATCTTTCGCGCCGGAATAGAACTTACTTAAAGCTTGATAGCGAAACCAACCATCTAAATTGGTTTGCAATTGTTTGGGAATTTCTGTCGATAACTCTAGCTGTTGATTCCACAAATCGGAAAGTAGGGCTGCCAGTTGGGAAAGCTGGCTTAATTGTGGTTGCGATGCAGTCCGAGCAATTAAATCTTGCCAAGTTTTCAGCCCAGTATCTTTTTGTCCCTGCTGAATTTGTAAAATTCCTAACCGGAGGTCAAGTTCAGTAATGAGCCGATCTAGCTGGACAATTGTCGCCTGCAATTCTTTTCCTTCTGAGCGTTGCCCCTGGGGAATTACTGATATTGCCGCTAACTCCGACTGTAATTTTTGCTGAGTTTTTTCCGCAGTTTGGCGAACTTCTGTGTATTGCTTTTCTGCGGCTTCCAGGGGTTGCTTGCCAATCAAGGCATGGCTCAAAGGGCGATCGCTGTCTTGCCATTCTGCCGCGTGGAGCAGCAAATTCGTTTGATATAGTTCCAGGCGGCTTTGAATCTGGGGTTGATTCCAGCTTTCCAACAACGAAAGACTCATTTGCACCACCGCCAACACTGTCAGTAAAGCTAGAATTAACCGCTTAACAGTCATAAATAAAAGTCCAATGCCAAAATTAGGATCGTCTAATGTCAGCATAGTACGATCTGGGCAGAGGCTGTTAATCTGTTCGCTTTAGTTGTACCTCAGCATATTTAGGGTAGCTTAGTAGTAATAGCATTATTTATAATTATCCGCAGTGTTTTTTATCACTGCTTAAATTTTAGCAACTTGTATACTGGCAACGGTCAGCAGAAAGCATAACTCCCTACAGACCCATGTCCACTCTTTCCACGTCTCTCACCCCATTGGAATTGAAGTCTGCCATCGTCCGCAATCCCCTGATAGTTAAACCAGAGACGACGGTGATGGAAGCGATCGCTCTTATGAGCGGGATGCGGGTGATTTGTGCGACTGCCACAACGATTGATGGGCGACTGGATGAACTCCATCTAGAGGCGCGATCGAGTTGTGTATTTGTGGTGGAAGATGAGCAGTTGCAGGGGATTTTCACCGAGCGGGATGTAGTACGCCTGAGCGCCCAACAGCAACCTCTAGATAGTTTGACCCTCGGAGAGGTGATGGTACATCCAGTTATCGTCTTGCACGAGGAGGATTTTACTGATTTATTGTCGGCAATTAATCTGCTCCAGCAGTATCGCATTCGCCATATTCCCATCCTAGACCCCCAGGATCGCCTGGTGGGTCTGGTGACGAATGAAACTTTGCGGCAAACGTCTCGTCCGGCGGATCTTTTACGCTTGCGGCTGGTGTCGGAGGTGATGACCAGTCAGGTGATTTGCGCGCTGTCAAATAGTTCTATGCTGGCGATCGCCCAACTGATGGCGGAACACTGCATTAGTTCAGTGATGATTGTCCAAACCCGCGATCGCCAAACTGAACTGCTGCAAATTCCCATGGGGATTATCACTGAGCGGGATATTGTCCAGTTTCAGGCGCTGGGATTGAACCTAGCTACCTGTCTGGCAGAGGCAGTGATGAGTAAACCAATTTTCGCGGTGAAACCTGATGATTCCCTGTGGTTGGTGCAGCAAATCATGGAACAACGCTTGATTCGCAGGTTGGCAGTCACCGGAACCCAGGGCGAACTATTGGGAATTGTCACCCAAACCAGTCTGCTGCAAGCCCTGAACCCCTTGGAGATCTACAAGCTGGCGGAGGTGTTGGAAGAAAAGGTAGTGCAGTTAGAAGCCGAGAAAATTGCCCTACTGGAAAACCGGAATGTTGATCTAGAGCAGCAAGTTGCCACCCGGACGCTCGCTCTCAATACCAAGGCCGAACGGGAAAAATTGGTGACAGCGATCGCCTCCCAAATCCGCTCTTCTTTGAGTTTGCAAACCATTCTAGAAACCACTGCCACCCAAGTACGGCAATTGTTGGAATGCGATCGCGTCAATATTTGGGGCTTTGAAGCCGATGGGCGGGCAGTCGTAGTTGCCGAGTCTACAGAATCGCCCATATCGCTGCTAGGAGAGCAAATCAACGATACCTGCTTTCAACAAGACAAGGCCGAGAGTTATCGTCAAGGCGGGATTCGCGTCGTCCCCGATATCTACACCAGCCAAATGTCAGCCTGTCATCGGGAGATGTTGCTCCGCCTCCAAACCAGAGCCAAGATGATTGTACCATTGCTCTGCGGCGATCGCTTGTGGGGTTTGCTCAATGCCAGCGAAAGCCAGCACCCCCGTCAGTGGCAACCAGAAGAGGCGGAACTGCTGCAAACCTTGTCAGTACATCTGGCGATCGCCATTCAACAAGCCACCACCCACCAAAAATTGCAGGAAGAACTGATTGAGCGCCAGCAAATCGAAGCTCGGCTGCGGGAGAGCGAGCAACGCTACATGACTCTGGCGGCGGCGGCTCCAGTGGGGATTTTCCGCACCGATGCCAAAGGTAACTGCATCTATGCCAACGATCGCTGGTGTCAAATTGCGGGACTGACTCCAGAAGCCGCGATGGGAGGGGGTTGGCGAGAAGGACTGCACCCAGAAGATCGGCAGGCGATCGCCACTGAATGGTATCAATCTACCCAAGAAAACCGCCCGTTTAGCCTAGAGTACCGCTTTCAACGCCCTGATGGGACGGTGACCTGGGTTTATGGGCAATCGGTGGCAGAGCAGAATAGCCAGGGGCAAGTAATTGGCTATGTAGGAACAATTACCGACATCAGCGAACAGCAAGCTGCGCTTCGCGATCGCAAACAAGCGGAAGCAGCACTGCAACAACTCAACCAAGACTTAGAAGCCCAAGTAGCCCAGCGGACTAAAGACCTACAAGCTAGCGAAGCCACCAATCGCGCTACCCTGGAGACAATTCCCGATTTGTTGCTGCGCCTCAGTCGCGATGGCACTTGCCTAGATTACATTAAATCAGAAGTGGGAGCCGAGAATTTTCTGCCTGTTATCAATCATATTGCCGAAATTCTGCCCCCAGACTTGCTCAAAAAACAGTTGGAAACCATCGAGCAAGCGATCGCCACCAGAAAATTGCAAGTTTACGAACATCAATTCCTCAAACATGATCGCAGAATCTATGAAGAAGTCAGGATATTAGCCATTAATGACGATCAGGTTCTGGCAATTATCCGGGATATTAGCGAACGCAAATTAGCCGAAACTCAACTCCAGAAAATATCGGAACGCCTCGCCTTAGCCCTCAGATCTGGAGCTATCGGTTGTTGGGAATGGGATATTGTCCAAAATACCATCCTGTGGGATGAACGGATGTACGAACTCTATGGAGTGACGAAACAATCCGATCCTCGCGTAGTTTACGATATTTGGGTAAAGGGATTGCATCCCGACGACCGCCTCCCCACAGAAACATTGCTCCAGCAAGCAGTTTTAGGACAGGCAGAATACGATACAGAGTTTCGAGTTATTCATCCCGATGGCAGCATCCATTTTATTAAAGCCTATGGAATGGTGGTGCGAGACGAGCAGGGCAATCCCCAGAGTGTAATTGGAGTCAATTTTGATATTACCGAACAGCAGGCTGCGCTTCGCGAACGCAAACAAGCCGAACTCGCCCTCCAAAGCAGCGAAATTCGCTTTCGGCGGGTTTTTGATTCCAGCATCGTCGGGATGATTTTTGCCGATTTTCAGGGACGAATTAATGATGCCAACGATCGCTTCTTAGAGATGGTGGGCTACACCAGAGAAGATCTAGATAGCGGAGCAATTCATTGGGATGCAATGACACCCCCAGAATATATCCCGGCAGATTTGGCAGCAATGGAGTATTTGATGGAAAATGGGGCGATCGCTCCCTGGGAAAAGGAATACTACCGGAAAGATGGCAGCCGGATTCCGATCCTGATTGGAGCCGCTATTCTTCCTGGTTCAGAGGATCAAACTATTTGCGTATTAGTAGATATTAGCAAACAGCAAGCTGCTCTGCGAGAACGCCAACGAGCCGAAGAAATCATTCGCCAACAGGCAGAACGAGAGAAACTGTTGCGCGAAATCACCCAGCGAATTCACCAATCCCTGGACTTGCAAACTATTTTTGATACTGCTTGTCAGGAAATTCGCCAAGTCATTCAGTCCGACCGGGTGGGAATCTTCAAATTCTATCCCGAATCTAATTTTGATGATGGGGAATTTGTGGCTGAATCCGTTGTAGCAGGATTTCCCTCAGTAGTGGCGATTCGAGTTCACGATCGCTGCTTTGGCGAAAATTATTCGTCCCTCTATGCTCAGGGTCGGTCTTTTGTGGCGGATGATATTTATAACAGTGGCATGACTGCTTGCCACAGTAACATCCTGGCGCAGTTTCATATTCAAGCTAATCTGATTATGCCCTTGCTCTGCGGCGATCGGTTGTGGGGTTTGCTTTGTGTCCATCAATGCGCCACCACCCGCCACTGGCAGCAGTTTGAAATTGACTTTATCCAGCAACTGGCTAACCAATTAGCGATCGCCATTCAACAAGCCAATCTCTACGAGCAAATCCAGTCGGAACTATTGGTGCGACAGCAAGCGGAAACTAAAATTGCCCTGCAACTGCGGCGGCAGCAAACCCTAGGGGCGATTGTCCAACAAATTCGAGATTCTTTGGATATTAACCAAATCCTGACCACAGTAACTCAACAAGTCAAAGAGGTATTGAACAGCGATCGCGTCATTGTTTTCCGCCTCTTTCCCGACGGCAAAAGTCGCATTGTGGAAGAAGCCGTATCTGAGGAATTCCCCATCCTCAAAAACCTTCATTGGGATGACGAAGTATGGTCGCCAGAAATCCTCAATTGCTACTGGGAAGGCCAGCCTCGGATTGTCCCCGATGTGATGAATGATATCTGGACAGATTGCCTAATAGAATACTCCTTAGAAGGGGAAATTCGTTCCAAAATCATCGCCCCAATTCTGCAAGAGGTACGAAGGGACGAACACCATCGCTGGGTGGCTCCCTCGGAAAACAACCAGCTCTGGGGGGTATTGGTTGTCCATGCCTGCGGGGAAAAACGAGTTTGGAAAGACTCCGAAGCCCAACTTTTGCAACAAATTGCTAACCAGTTGGCGATCGCCATTCAGCAAGCCAGTCTGTTTGAACAATTACAAGAAGAACTCACCGAACGACACCAAGCAGAAGTCAATCTCACCGCCAGCAATCAACAACTAGCCATTTCTAACCAAGAACTCGCCCGTGCCACCCGCCTCAAAGATGAATTTCTAGCCAATATGAGTCACGAACTCCGCACCCCCCTCAACGCCATTTTGGGTATGACTGAAGGGCTGCAAGAGGAAGTTTTTGGCATCATCAACGAGAGACAAATCAAAGCTTTGCAAACCATTCAGCGCAGTGGCTCTCATTTGCTGGCATTGATCAACGATATCCTGGATTTGGCAAAAATTGAATCTGGGGAAGTCAAACTAGACTTTACCTCAATTGCAGTGGTTCATCTCTGTCAATCTAGTTTGACATTTATTAACCAGCAGGCTTTACAAAAACAGATTCAGATTCATACCAATTTTCCGCCCCATCTACCTAGCCTGTTGGTGGATGAAAGACGCATTCGCCAGGTATTAATTAACCTGCTCAACAATGCTGTCAAATTCACCCCAGAGGGGGGAAAAATTACCCTGGAAGTTACTCAACTTTCCCCTCCCCAAAACTTCCTACGTTTTGCCGTCATCGACACAGGTATCGGCATTTCCCCAGAGAATATTCAGAAACTATTTCAGCCCTTCATCCAAATTGATAGTGCCTTAAATCGACAATATGCGGGGACAGGTTTGGGACTAGCATTGGTAAAACGAATTGTCGAACTTCACGGCGGCAAAGTGGGATTGAGTAGCGAATTGGGTGTGGGCAGTTGCTTCACGATCGAGTTACCCTATACTTCTAGTTCTTCCCTCTCGCCGCCTATTCCAGGGGAAGAAATTGATTCCCCCAGCACCGAGGCAGCCGCCAACCAATCCCCGCTGATTTTGCTAGCAGAAGATAACGAAGCCAATATCAGTATGCTGGTGAGCTATCTGGAAGCCAAAGGCTATCGGATGTTGTTGGCAAATAATGGTCGAGAAGCCATTGATTTGGCCAAAATTCACCTACCTGATTTGATTTTGATGGATATCCAAATGCCAGTTATGGATGGGTTAGAGGCCATGCAACAGATTCGCCTCGATCCTAACTTAGTAAATATTCCGATAGTAGCGCTGACGGCGATCGCGATGATCGGCGATCGCGAAAAATGCCTTGCCGCCGGAGCTAATGATTACCTGAGCAAACCGATCAAACTGAAGCAATTAACCACCACTATTCAACAGCTTTTAACCCAAAAACCATCCTCATAGTAGCTTTTATCAGGAATTATTAGTTTATTATCCGAGTTCGTAGAGACGTTCCGGCGGAACGTCTCCGATAGATCTTGCAACCCAGCAAATTAAACTAGATGCCCGACAGCTTAGGCGGTGCGTTACGCTATCGCTAACGCACCCTACTACTGGGATTCAATTCAAAATTTTGAATTTTGAATTTTGAATTTTGAATTGTTACTTAGCTACACCAACAGCCGCGATCGCTGCTTCTAGGGCAATTGCTACATGGGTCCAATGAGTACCCCCTTGGCAAAAAACCGTGTAAGGTTCCCGTAATGGTCCATCAGCCGATAATTCTAAGGTGCTGCCCTCAATGAATGTCCCCCCAGCCATGACTACCTGGCTCTCGTAACCGGGCATATCGCCGGGGATGGGTTCCAGATAAGATCCGATGGGGGAATGCTGTTGGATGGCACGACAGAAGGCAATGAGCTTTTCGGCAGAACCAAGTTTAATGGCTTGAATGACATCCCGACGGGGAACTAGGGGCAAGGGATTGACGGGATAGCCTAATTGGTCAAAAATGTAAGCGGTTAAATGATTGCCCTTCATGGCTTCTCCCACCATTTGCGGGGCTAAAAACAGTCCTTGAAAGAGCAATCGATGTTGATCGAAGGTTGCACCGCCAGCCGTACCAATACCCGGAGCCGTGAGACGACAGGCAGCCGCTTCTACTAAATCTTCCCGTCCCGCGACATAACCGCCAGCGGTGACAATAGTACCACCGGGATTTTTAATTAAGGAACCAGCAATCAAGTCTGCACCTACATCTGGGGGTTCCCGATCTTCAATGAATTCACCATAGCAATTATCGACAAAGCAAACAGTTTGGGGATTTTGCTGCTTGACGAGGTGAATAATTTTACCAATATCTGCTATAGATAAACTAGGTCGCCAGGAATAACCGCAGGAACGCTGAATTAAGACTAACCGAGTGCGATCGCCTATGGCTGTCTCTAAACCTAACCAATCTACCATCCCTTCATTAGTCAGAGGCAACTGCCGATAACTGACCCCAAACTCCTTTAAAGAGCCTTGACCTTGACCCCGCAACCCAATCACTTCTTCTAGGGTATCGTAGGGCGCACCCACCACCGAGAGCATTTCATCCCCAGGACGCAACACTCCAAATAAGGCACAGGCGATCGCATGGGTTCCCGAAACAAATTGTACCCGGACGGCGGCGGCTTCTGCTCCCATCACTTCAGCAAAAACTTTATCGAGGGTTTCTCGTCCAAGATCGTCATGTCCATAACCGCTCACCCCAGCAAAATGGTGCGCTCCTACCCGCTGACGGTGAAAAGCCGTTAATACTTTTTGAATATTTTGCTTGACCTGTGCGTCAATTCCAGAAAAAATCGGAAGCAGTGCCTCTTCTGCTGCCCTCAACTGCTCGGAACTATTCATTAATCATCCCTTACTTATGACTGTTGCCATCGAAAATCAAGACCAGACTAAAAAAGCCCCTCCCCTAAAACCTGATTGGATCACGATTGTTTTTATTGCGTCCTTACATCTAGCCGCTTTGCTGGCATTTATCCCCAGTAACTTTAGCTGGGCAGCGGTAGGCGTGGCAATATTTCTGCATTGGGTGACAGGCTGTTTGGGCATCACCCTGGGATTTCACCGTTTGATTGCCCATCGCAGTTTCCAAACTCCCAAATTAGTCGAATACTTCTTGGCTTTTTGTGGCACTCTCGCTTGTCAAGGGGGAGTAATGGATTGGGTAGGTTTGCATCGCATCCATCACCAACATTCTGACACCCCTGCCGATCCCCACGACTCCCATTTGGGTTTTTGGTGGAGTCATATTGGTTGGTTAATGTACCACAATCATGCCGATCCTGATATTCCTCGCTACACCAAAGATTTAGCCGAAGACCCAGTTTATCAGTTTTTGCAAAATTACTTTGTCCCGCTCCAGATTGCCCTAGGATTAGGGCTGTACTTTTTGGGGGGTTGGCCTTTCGTGGTTTGGGGAGTTTTTGTTCGCATCGTGGTAGTTTTCCACTGTACTTGGTTTGTGAACAGTGCTACCCATCAGTTTGGCTATCGTACCTATGATACAGGCGATCGCTCTACTAATTGTTGGTGGGTTGCCGTAGTTACCTACGGCGAAGGTTGGCACAACAATCACCACGCTTTTCAATATTCTGCCCGTCATGGATTGAAATGGTGGGAAATTGATATTACTTGGATGACAATTCAATTCTTGCAGTTGTTGGGATTGGCAACTAAGGTTAAATTACCAGCAGAATAGCGATGAAGTACACCTGTAATGGCAAACCATTGATTTATGTAGGGGCGGGTTTGAGCAGGAATTTTAATCCTTGCCAATCACCTGAATAAACCCGCCCCGACCAAGGTTTAAAGTCAATTGAGCCTAGATTAAAGTCAACAGCCTAGACCAGACCTGCAACAGTTTAATTAGGGAATAGGTAAAGAAAAAGTTTGATTATTACCTATTCCCCATGACCAGATGTTATTCGTCCTCAGCAAACTCGTCTTCAGCTTCGGAAACACTGACAGAATTAGCCGGGACAAGCGCCCCCATGTCTAATTGTTCGCGGACTCTCTTCTCGATTTCTTCAGCGATCGCTGGTTTTTCTTCGAGATATTTCATGGTATTATCGCGACCTTGGGCAATATTATTCCCTTCGTAACTGTACCAAGCCCCTTTGCGGATAATTACGTTAGTTTGTTCGGCAAGATCAACTAAACAGCCAATAGTAGAAATACCTTTACCAAAAATGATGTCAAATTCTGCTACTCGGAAGGGAGGAGCAACTTTGTTTTTAGCAACTTTAACTTTAGTGCGGTTGCCGTATTCTTCGTTAGCTTTCTTTAGGGTTTGAGTGCGACGAATATCTAATCGAACTGAAGCGTAGAATTTCAGGGCATTACCGCCAGTAGTAGTTTCTGGATTGCCGTAACTAATCCCAATTTTTTGGCGCAACTGGTTGAGGAAAATCACGGTGCAACCAGATTTGCCAATGTTCCCAGCTACTTTCCGCAGCGCGTGGCTCATTAACCGCGCGTGCAAGCCAACTTGAGTTTCCCCCATTTCCCCTTCAATTTCTGCTCTGGGAGTAAGGGCGGCTACTGAGTCAATCACCACTATATCAACAGCGGCAGAACGTACCAACTGATCGACGATTTCTAGGGCAGCTTCGCCGTTATCTGGTTGGGAAACCAGCAGATTGTCAATGTCCACACCGAGAGCTTTAGAATAACTGGGATCGAGGGCGTGTTCGGCATCAACGAAGGCGGCGATTCCTCCCGATTTTTGGACGGCGGCGATCGCGTGTAATGCTAAAGTAGTTTTCCCGGAGCTTTCCGGGCCATAAATCTCAATAATCCGTCCCTTGGGCAACCCCCCACCGAGGGCTAAATCCAGTGTCATCGCCCCGCTGGAGATAGTTTCTACCTTCATCCGGGTGGCATCCCCCAAGCGCATAATGGCTCCCTTGCCAAAGCTGCGCTCAATTTGGGTAAACACCAAATCTAGGGCTTTTTGCTTTTCGACGTTGCTTGTAATTTGAATACCCATTAGTGCAGTGCCTCAACAATAGTTTGGGGAATTTTAGGAGTCAGGAGTCGGAACTAATTCGCCACTTATCCCCCACCAACCGCTGCATCAGGTCTGGCAGAGGTTCAAATTTCAGTACCGACGGCATTATTCCTGGCTCCATTTTAGAGCAGTCTTCAGCTACCAGACTGGATTTGCCCCTGACTGTTCAGCGGTGGCGGTAGAACATCTGTTCTATGATACCATTCTAGGGCAGTGGATGGCTGGTGAATTTGGCGAGGATAATTTGCGCCAGACTAATTGCCTGAATTATGCTGCTGCAACCAAGCGACTAAATCAGTAACTTCAGCGAAATCGAGCAGTGCTTCTCCCAAGTCATCTAACTGGACAATTGACAATGCCTGAATTTGCTGTTTGAGGTTAGGCGCGATTTCCCCTAGGCGACGGGTTAGCTGACGCAGCAACAAGGTTAATTCTCCTTCGTAACGACCTTCTTGGCGACCTTCTTGGCGACCTTGTTGCACTCCTTTTTGGAGAATGTCTTGATAAGTTACAGATTCGCGCATGATGTCCTCTCTGAATAACTGACGAATTAAGCTTTTGTCAAATCTCAACCCCGCCAAAATATCCGCACAGGCATACAGATTCTGCCTTTGGGTATCATCTGCGATCCTAGCGACTTCTTGGGCAACTTGCCTTAATAAGTTTTCGGGAGAGTTGCTGGCGGCGAGAGTGGCGAGGGGCAATAATGCCGGGGTAGCGAGTAAAGAACTGGGATCTTGCTCCCACATCCGAATTACTCGGTAGCTATGGACGGTATGACTATCGCGGTATTCTTGTTGAAAGGCTAATCGAGAGGTTGTAGATTTGAGAAAAATCACCACCTGTTCAATCTCACAGTTGTATTGTCTCGTTAATCTCACTTTGTAGTCCAGCATCCGCAAGGGCATGGGTGGCTCGGCGTAGGGGAGAGTTTGAAATTCCAGGTGGATGATTCGATTGTCAGTTTGCAGCAGAACTAGGGCATCAGCCTGAATTGGTTCTTGGTTGATTTCAGTATTCAGGATCTTGATGTTTTTTAGCTGGCGGTTGAACACCCAGCGCAGCAAGTCCTCTGGATAGTTTTCTGCCAGGTATTTACAAGTGTTGTCGTAACTCAAGGAAAATTATGGTTAAGGGTTGACTGAGTAAATATTTTATCAAATTTTTTTCACAACTATAATTCAGTCAAAATTTGCGGAAAAAATGACCAACTCCCATCAACTAATACCCGATACCGCCCTGTCAGTAGCCGGATTAACTAGCTATATTCAGGATTTGCTGGAGTTAGACGAACAATTGCGGCAAGTATGGGCGATTGGGGAAGTTTCCAGCGCTAACCAACACCGGAGCGGACTATTTTTTACCCTCCAAGATCCCGAAACTAAAGCCACAATCAGTTGCGTAGTTTGGACTAGCCAACTTAGTAAATTGATGCAATTGCCCAAGTCGGGGGAACAACTATTGGTAATGGGCAGCATTCGCCTTTATCCCCAACGGGGGCAGTATCAATTGAGTGTTTGGCAGGCATTGGCGGCGGGGGAAGGCATTCAGGCTTGGCGCGATCGCCAATTGCGCGATCGCTTGGCAGCGGAAGGATTGTTTGATGCTGCCCGAAAACGCCGCCTACCCATCCATCCCCAAACGATTGCGGTGGTGACTTCCCCCCAGGCAGCGGCTTGGGGGGATATTCAGAAAACTTTGAAACAGCGCTATCCTGGTTTGCGGGTGCTGTTATCTCCGGCGACGGTGCAGGGAGAACAAGCTCCCGATTCCATTGTGGCGGCGATAGAAATGGTGGCAAGGGATGGCAGAGCCGAGGTATTGATTCTGTCTAGGGGTGGCGGTGCAGTGGAGGAGTTGGCTTGTTTTAATGATGAACGAGTGGTGAGAGCGATCGCCCAATGTCCTATTCCCGTAATTACGGGGATTGGGCATCAACGGGATGAATCTTTAGCAGATTTAGTGGCTGATGTTTGCGCTCATACACCGACGGCGGCAGCGGAGCTAGCAGTACCCGCTTGGGCAGAACTGTATATCCAGCATCAACAGCGTTTAGAGTTGTTAGTAGATGCAGTCACGCAGCAAATAACCGCCAAACAAGGGGAATTACAGCGCCTGCGCCGTCGCTTGCAGCGGTTGCAAGTAGATCGGGCGATCGCGCAACAAAAGGATGATATTCTGCGTCATCGTCAGCATTTAGAGCGATTATTGGCACAAAAGCTACAGGGGGCAACTCAACACTGTCAGCTATTGCGGCAAAAGCTCGCCGCCCTCGATCCCCAGGCGGTGTTACAACGAGGTTATGCAGTAGTGCGGGAAAAAAATGGCGCGATCGCTCGTTCTACAGCTAATCTGAAAGTTGGACAAGAACTACATTTGCAACTAGGTCAAGGCCAAATCAAAGTTAAAATAATTAACTTCCTTCAAGAGAGCAAACAATAACAATCCCTCATTCCCTATTCCCTCATTCCCTCATTCCCTCATTCCCTCATTCCCTCATCCCTCATCCCTCATCCCTATTTCCTATTTCCTATTCCCTATTCCCTATTCCCTATTCCCTGTTCCCTGTTCCCTGTTCCCTTATGAGCATCAATCAATCTAGTCCTAATTTAACTGAAGCCAAAATTTCTCCAGATTGGAATTATGAAGCAACTGTTGCTCAAGTAGAGGAAATTTTATCTCAAATTGAATCGGGCGAATTGGAATTAGCCGAGGTTTTTGAGCAGTTTGTTACGGCAGTAAAATATTTAGATCAATGCGAAACTTTTTTGGAGGAGCGCCGACAAAATATAGAACTAATTGTGGAACAGTTAGCTGATAATTAAAAAAATAGGTTTTTGGGGAAAATAGAGATGCTGGTTGTAACATCCCTATTCTCAAATTCGATTAATCCCTAATTCCAGCGAGTTACTGCTTGATTAACTATGGTTCTTCTACCTTGCTTAACTACCAGACGAGAACGAGTTAGGCGGTAACTAACATCGCCATTGACAGCAATAAATTCTTCGCTGCTGTATTTTTGGAGGGGTAATCTGATTGAATTACCATTCCTTTTAGATACGCCAACGTAAGTATAGGGGTTATCTCCACCACAAATATTAACCCAAAAACCGCTGGTTTCGGCAGAAATAAACATACTTTCCCCATCTTGGCAGTAGTTACGATCATCTCCGGCTAAAAGTGTCGGGCGATCGCTGCTCTGGGAACTGCTATTATTGGCTTGGACTACTCCCACTGCCGAAGTTAGGAAAACCGATATCCCCACTCCTAGCAATAACTTGTTCAATGTGGGTTTTAAGTTAATGGGGAATTTCTTCATTTGATAACTCCTAAAAAATAAAAAACCAGTGAAATTAATTGCCGTTGTGTGGCTGTTCAGTCTAACCTACATTAATTAAATTGACAATCTCAATTTAATTAATGAATATTAATCTTTTGGCGGATACAGTAGGAGCGAATGGCATTCGCCCACTATATAAATGTTGGGTTTTCTAAAAGTCCACGCTTAGTAGACTAAAATCTTTTCCTAGTCCTCTTTAGAGGACTTTGACTATTAGCCGGAGGTTTAAACCTCCGAGCGGGTAAACGGGAAGGCAGTTCGCTTGGTTATCATCCGAGGCAAAGCCTAGGCTGTTGACTTTGCGAGTTTTTGAACAATTTTACTCATGCAATAACTGTGTCTGATTTTCCCTGGCTGGTTCCTAGGCTCTGCCTGGGAACCGATATCGAGAGGCTCTGCCTCGCTTGGCTATTATTCGAGGCAGAGCCTCTCAATGAGCATTCCCAGGCAGAGCCTGGGAACGAGTAAACGAGTAGATTAGGCGCTATATGACAAATTTCAGCCTTTGGCACTTGGACGCAATTTCTCCGTCACCATATTTATGCTTAGAAAGCGGCACACTATCCCACCAGCCGCTCTGTCCAAATGTTAAAGTTTAGTAAAGAAGCTCACTGAGTTCAGGTAAAAAGCCTATGTTTGCTCCCAAATCTGCTATTCGACTGGTTGGTGCTATCGTTGCCGTGACTGGCTGCTGGCTTGCCGCTGCTCCTACCATCACTTTTGCCCAGAGCAATCCCGGATTCACCTTGATTGGTGGCGCTGGCAAAGACACTCTGGACTATTATCTAGATTTTGGTGGACAGCGGGATAACTGGGACCGCTATCGGCTGCGGATTCCTGCCAAAAAGATGGACTTAGGTGCAGATAAATTTACGATCAATTATCCTGATTACTACGAAGGAACATTTGATAAAGACCAGGTAGAGGTGGTTGTCCAAGACCAAACTATCAAACCGAAAGAAGTAACCTGGGATAAAGAAAACCACCGCCTGCAAATCTTCCTAGAAAAAACCATTGAATCTGGCAAAGACATCGAAATTGTCCTTTCCAACGTCAAAAATCCCTCCTTTGGCGGCATTTTCAATTTTAACTGCATGGCAGAAAACTATACGGATAGCGTTCCCCTGCCTCGTTACGTCGGTACTTGGGTCTTAAGTATTAGTTAATCCCCTAGTATCTAGAGACGCACTTTGGTACAATAAGAAATTGTCAAAATTTTTCAAGGCTTATGACCAAGCGTACTCTCCACGGCACCAGCCGCAAGCGAAAAAGAACTTCCGGATTTCGAGCCAGAATGCAGACCAAGAATGGTCAGCGGGTAATTAAAGCCCGTCGCGCCAGAGGACGGCATAGATTAGCAGTTTAATCCCCAACTATTGATGGCAGCGATTCGTGGCGCTACCTAAAGCTCATCGGCTCCGCCGTAGGCAAGATTTTCAGGATGTTTACCAAGCTGGCAAGCGGCGTTCGGGGCAGTATTTAACTGTCCGATTTTTGCTCAGAAAAAATCACCAGCAACAACTAACCGCTGAAACACTAGATCAACCCCTACCCACCCAAATCGGTGTTTCCATCAGCCAAAAAGTCAGCAAGCGGGCGGTAATTCGCAATCGGATGAAACGTCAAATTCACGGTGCTTTCCGCCAGCTGCTGCCCCGAATGGCTCCTGGTTGGCGGATAGTAGTGGTGGTACGACCCGTACTATCATCCAAGTGCGATTATGCGGAATTTCTGCGAGAATTAGAGCAGTTGTTGACCGAAGCTGAGGTAATACATGGGAATTAAAGAAGATACCTTCTTTGAAGGCAGTCCTCATATTGGCGATCTGATCCTGAATGTCTTGCTAGGATTTACAGTGATTTGCCTGCCCTTAACTGTCGGGGCAATTGTGCGGGCATTGTGGCTGCGCTACAAGATTACTAATCGGCGCATTTCTGTGACTAGCGGTTGGCAAGGGCGCGATCGCACTGACATCATTTATTCAGAAATTGTCAAAGCCGTCAAAATGCCTAGAGGACTAGGATTTTGGGGAGATATTGTCCTCACTCTCCGGGATGGCACTCGGTTGGAAATGCGCTCTGTGCCAAAATTCCGGGAAGTTTACGATTACATCAATGAAAATGTGGTGGCGAAAACGGGTAAATCTGTCGCTCCCACCTTAAACTAATAGATTGGATTAAGAAAACTTTACAGCGCCTGGTGACTAGGAACGAATGGATTTTGGTATCGGGTTTCTCTCTAACAATGTAATGCTGCCGATCCTAGATTTTTTCTATGGGATCGTGCCGAGCTATGGTTTAGCAATTGTGGCGCTCACGCTAGTAGTTCGCTTTGCCCTATATCCCCTGAGTGCTGGCTCCATTCGCAGTATGCGGCGGATGCGGATTGCCCAACCAGTCATGCAGAAGCGGGTGAAAGAAGTTCAAGAGCGCTACAAAGACAATCCTGCTAAACAGCAGGAAGAAATGAGCAACGTCTACAAAGAATTTGGCAATCCTTTATCAGGTTGCTTGCCTGTGCTGGTACAGATGCCAGTGCTGTTTGCCTTATTTGCCACTTTGCGGGGTTCGCCCTTTTCGGATGTCAATTATTCGATCAATTTGCAAATCTTTCCCCAAGAGCAAATTGAACAAATTCAGCCCCAAGCCTTCGTGACTCCCCCGCAAAATATTTACATTTCTGATGGGGTACACGCACCAGTCGCGGCGCTGGTGGCAGGTGGCAACCGCTTGGTAGTGGGGGAAAAAAGCAAGCTGGAATTCCAAACCGTGGAAGGCAAACCGCTAAAAGCACTAGCAGCGGAATATCCCACCACTAAAATCGATCCCCACTGGAAAATTACCAAGGGGGAAGAAAGAGCCAAATTAAATGCCAGTGGCGAAATTGAAGCTCTGGAGCCGGGAGAAATCACCTTACAAGGAACAATTCCCGGATTAGCTGCTGATAAAGGCTTCCTGTTCATTGATGCCTTGGGGAGAGTTGGAGCCATCGATCCCGATGGGACAATCCACTGGGATATTGTGGGGATGATCGTATTTTTTGGTTTGAGCTTGTATGTCAACCAAATGCTTTCTGGACCCAGTGGCAGTGCCACCGACCAACAAGCGACAATTAACAAACTCACCCCAGTAATTTTTTCTGGGATGTTTTTGTTTTTCCCACTGCCTGCGGGGGTGCTAATGTATATGGCGATCGCCAACGTTTTCCAAACCTTGCAAACGTTTATTCTGTTGCGCGAACCTCTGCCAGAAAACCTCCAGAAGATTGTGGAAGAACAAGCCAAAGAAGAAGAAAAAGCAGATTCAGCGGTACTGCCCTTTGAAGGACGTTCTAAGAAAAAGGCCAAAGAGGAATCATGAACGATAGCGCTAGCGTACCCGCAGGGCTTCGCCCAGCGCAACGGGGAAAACAGTGGCTAGAAGAACTGCTGAGACTAGCCAAATTTACGGCACAAGTCCACCCCGAAGTGCGAGCAACAGTGGCGGTTCAAGAAATAGATGAAGATGAAGAACAAGAACCAGCTAACTATTGGTTAAATATTGATGGAGCCAATCTCACCCCAGCCCAAATTGAAATTTTAATTGGCAGTAATGGGGGAACGCTGGATGCTATTCAATATTTAGCCAATGCTACCTTGAATTTGGGACAAGAAAAAGACGATCAAGGTTTCTATACTATTGAACTGCAAGGTTATCGCCAGCGCCGCCAAGCGGAATTACAAGCTCTGGCTGAAAGTGCCGCCCAGCAAGTGCGAGAAACAGGTCAAGAATTTGAAATGAAGTCTCTTTCGGCGGCAGAAAGGCGACAAATTCACAACTTTTTGCAGGACTGTGAGGATTTAGAAACTTACAGTCGAGGGCAAGAACCAGATCGACGTTTAATTGTAAAAAGGCGTTAAGAGCTTTTGTAGGGTGCGTTAGCGACAGCGTAACGCACCGCTGTAATTTGATTCAAAAAATCTCGATTTCTCTCGTTTGGAAAAAACAGGACTTACCCAATTAATCTATATATATTGTTGATGGTGCGTTACGCTAACCAGAACTTACGCAGCTGCTCCGCATATAGCGTTGATGGTGCGTTACGCTGGCGCTAACACACCCTACTAATGGAGGTGTTGCATAAGTCCTGAAGGGTGATTTAGAGATTGGTAGTTTTTCAATTTTTTTCAAGATGGAAGCAATTTATATTCCTCGGATAGCCAAAGCTCCCAATCGGACAGAGGAAGTTCAAATTCAGGAATTTCTGGCGGGATTGGAAACTTTGATGCCAGTCCGAGCTAACCTGAAAGTTGTTCACCAAGGTAATTATTTAGAAGTTGCTGCCCAAGGGGAAGCAATTGTGACTTTAACTTGCCATCGCTGTCTGAAACAATACAATCATCGCCTCACTATTGATACTTCCGAAATGATTTGGTTGAGCGAGACGGGAGAACAACCTAGTATGGAAGAGATCGCCGCAGAAATGGCGGTTGATGATTTGATTGAAACTCTGCCCATTCGAGGTTATTTTCAACCGAATGTTTGGGTGTACGAACAGATGTGTCTGGCTCTGCCTGTGCGCCAATTGTGCGATAATAAATGTCCCGGCATCCCCCTGAGCGATCGCTCTGCCAATGACCTCTCGGATCGACGCTGGTCAGCCTTAGAAGCGTTAAAACAACAGTTGCCCAGCATAGATTTGAATTAAGGAAGTTATGGCCTTCAGCGAAGAATTTGAACTGCTCCTCCGTGCTCGCTATCCCCTAATTTATATTCCCACGGCTGAAGAAGAACGAGTAGAAGCGGCGATCGCGCAGTCAGCCAAAAAGCAGGGGAATCGAGCGGTTTATATCTGGGATTTTGTGGATGGCTACCAAGGTAATCCTAATGATACGGGGGTAGGCAAACGCAATCCGCTGCAAGCTTTGGAATTTTTAGATAAACTGCCTGCTTCCTCCCCAGCAGTGATAATTTTACGGGATTTTCATCGCTTTCTAGAAGATATTTCCGTGGCGCGGAAACTTCGCAATTTGGGGCGGCTGCTGAAAGCTCAACCGAAAAATATTGTCATTATTTCCCCCCAGTTAACCATTCCCTCCGATTTGAGCGAAGTGCTAACGGTGTTAGAATTCCCGCTGCCCAATTTTGGGGAAATTAAAGTTGAAATTGAGCGGTTACTAGGAGCGACAGGACAAAGTTTAAATGTCAAAATTTTAGATGAGTTGGCACGTTCTTGTCAGGGACTTTCTTTAGAAAGAATTCGCCGAGTGTTGGCAAAGGCGATCGCCACTCGCGGCGAACTGCAACCCGATGATGTAGAATTGGTTTTGGAAGAAAAGCGGCAAACCATTCGCCAAACCCAAATCCTCGACTTTTATCCCACCAGCGCCCAAATTTCTGATATTGGCGGGTTAGATAATCTCAAAGACTGGTTATTGCGGCGGGGAGGAGCCTTTTCTGAGCGTGCTAGACAGTACGGCTTGCCCCATCCCAGGGGATTATTACTGGTTGGTATCCAAGGTACAGGAAAATCGTTAACGGCGAAAGCGATCGCCCATCATTGGCATTTACCTTTATTGCGGTTGGATGTGGGCAGATTATTTGCCGGATTGGTAGGAGAATCGGAATCCCGCACTCGGCAAATGATTCAACTGGCAGAAGCCTTGGCTCCCTGCGTCTTGTGGATTGATGAAATTGATAAAGCCTTTGCCGGAGCCGATGGCAAAGGGGATGCTGGCACAACTAGCCGGGTTTTTGGTACATTTATTAGTTGGTTGGCAGAAAAGCGATCGCCTGTATTTGTGGTAGCAACTGCGAATAATATTCAAGCATTACCACCAGAAATGTTGCGAAAAGGCAGATTTGACGAAATCTTTTTTGTCGGTTTACCCAGTCAAGAAGAACGCCGCGCCATTTTTGCCGTCCATTTATCCCGGTTGCGCCCTCACAATTTAAGCAGTTATGATTTAGATCGGCTCGCCTACGAAACCCCAGATTTCTCTGGAGCCGAAATTGAACAAACTTTAATTGAAGCCATGCACATCGGCTTTAGTCAAAATCGCGACTTTACTACTGATGATATCTTGGAATCCGCTAGTCAGATTGTCCCTTTAGCCAGAACCGCCCAAGAACAAATTCAATTTTTACAGAATTGGGCAGCGGCGGGGAAGGCGAGATTAGCTTCTCGGCAGGGGAGTTTAAGCGATCGCATTCAGCGACAATTTCAGTAGTAAGAATATCTAAATCAGGTTTTTAAAAACCTTTTGCAACACCAAGAGACTAAGGCACAAAGTAATTTTTATGAGTTGTTCTGGTTTAGCCAAACTGTTAATCGGAGTATTTTTGGGAGTTGCCATTCTCGCGTCGGCAGGGGTAGGTGCTGGTTATTATTTCTTTACCCAAATGTCAATCATTCCTTCCCCGCCAGTATTTTCTGAAGAACGCCCGAAAAAGCCAACTTCTCCAGCCAAAAGCTCTCCTACTGCCACTAAAAAAGCCCCTGCACCGCTAGTTTCTCCCAAAACTGAACCGATACCAAAAGAATCTGCCCCCCCAAAGTTGGAACCTGGAGCTTACCAGGCTCGCATTACTTGGCGGGAAGGGTTAATTCTTCGAGAAAAACCCAGTTCTGATGCCAATGCAATTACTTCCATCCCCTACAATCAAAAAATAGCTGTAATTAAAGAAAGTGATGATAAACTTTGGCAGCAGGTGCGGATAGAAGAAACTAATCAGGAGGGTTGGATTAGAGCGGGGAATATTGAAAAAACTGATTAGGGCTGGGGTAATTTGGGTTCACTGGTTTCCAGGCAGAGCTTGGGTAGGCTGTTGACTTTGTGCCTTTTTAGGAGTTTTCTGTTCATGCAGTTTCTTGTCTGTCTACTCGTTCCCAGGCTCTGCCTGGGAATGCCCATCTACTCGTTCCCAGGCTCTGCCTGGGAATGCCCATTGAGAGGCTCTGCCTCGCTTGGCGGTCATCCGAGGCAGAGCCTCTGGATATCGGTTCCCAGGCCGAGCCTGGGAACCAGTTAGGGGATGTCATACACGGTTATTGCATGAATAAAATTGCATAAGTCCTGGTTCAGATATGATATCAATCCTAATAATATTATTCCCCAACTAAAGTTCCAGAAAATTATTTGTATTTCACTACCAATACCGAACAAGGAGCATCTTCAAGCACTTGACTGCTAACTGAACCCTGCAAAATGCGCTTCATTCCCGTCAATCCCCGACTGCCAAGTACAATTAAATCACAGGAATGAATATGTGCCAGACGAACAATTTCCGTGGCTGGATCTCCAGTGACAATTTCTAATTCGCTGGGACAAGGTAAAGCCGCTTGGTAAGGTTGCAACTCTTTTTCAATTTGACGATAGAGCAACTCTTCGGAATTAGACTGAGGACGATCGACTGGTTCTTCTGATTCTGTGGCAGGCACGACCCGAACTAAAATAGTCTTTGTAGTTGGTTGTAGTTGCAGTTCCGTTAACGCCTGCATGACCCGCGCTGTAAACTCTGAGCCGTCAACTGCCACCAAAATATTTTTTAGCATAGCTAAGTCTCCTTTTATTTAGTTTCGACTGGTAAATGCTAGGAGTATTGCTTGACACTCCCCTGAGAAAAGGCACGGGGATTCCTGATTCACCGAGACAACTTACCAGACAGATTTGCATCTAACTGGCAGAGGTCGAACTCTCCACAGGCGTTAATTTGGGTATGCCCTACCCTATTTAGTCCCATTGCCAAGATATTTAAAGCCGCATTGTGGTCGCGGTCTAACACCGTGCCGCAAGCCCTACATCGGTGAGTTCTTTCGCTCAGAGATTTCTGAACTACTGTTCCACAAGTTGAGCAATTCTGGCTGGTATATTGTGGCGGCACGGCGACTGTTACCTTACCAAATACCTTACCAAAATACTCAATCCAGTCTCGAAACATAGACCAACTCGCATCACTAATAGACTTAGCTAATTTATGATTCTTGACCATGTTCCGCACTTGCAGATCTTCGTAGGCAATCAGATCGTTAGACCGAACTACGCACCTGGCTGTCTTTACAGCAAAGTCTTTACGCTGCCTGCTTACTTGCAAATGCTTCCTGGCTAACCGTTTAATTGCTTTTCGACGATTAGCTGAACCTTTTTTACACTTAGAAACTTGACGTTGCAACTTTTTTAGTTGCCGCTCGGATTTTCTCAGGAATCTAGGATTTTCGACCACTTTGCCATTGGAGTCAGTGTAGAAATGGTTTAATCCCAGATCTAAGCCAATTGTAGTTTGAGATGGTTTAACCTCTTCTTTCCGGTCAATATCAATACAGAACTGAGCATAGTAACCATCAGCTCTTTTGACCAGACGAACCCTTTTAATCTGCTCAATCTGGTAGAAGTTCAGATCTCGCGAACCGACCAACTTTAACTTGCCAATTTTGAAGCCATCGGTTAAAGTTAGATATTTCCGATCTTGAGAAAGCTTCCACCCAGAGGTTTTATATTCAACTGAATGGCCGCGTTTCTTAAATTTCGGATATCCTTTCTTTCCCGGCTTGTTCTTTTGGCAATTGTCAAAGAATTTGGCAATGCCCGACCATGCTCTTTCAGCGCTAGATTGCCTTGCTTGGGAGTTTAATTTATTGGCAAAATCAAAATCCTTTGCCAGCACCGCCATGTACTTATTCAGGTCGTACTTGCCTGCACCGCGATTATCCATCCAGTATCTCAGCGCCTTATTCTGACAGAACAGCGCAGTACGAATCGCTTCATCTATGAGTCCGTACTGCTCTGTTTTACCTTTGAGTTTGGCTTCGAGAACTAACATGGTTGGGCTAAATTTTATCCCGACTATTTTAGCATAGAATTGGGGCAAAAAATCAAGAAATATCAAGCCCTCCTAGATGGTTACTGAGCGTTCGACTGATCTCACGCCGAAGTCTTGTCGAAGTAAGGACGGGGTTTTAAACCCATTTCTCTGATAAATTTTGGAGAAAAACTATCAACTGTCAACATTTTCATTTTTCAGCCGCTGGCGGACTGATTCCCCATGAGAAGGCAATCCCTCCACTTGAGCCAGAATTTCAATGGCACTAGCGACCTTCTGGAGGGCTACAGGCGAATATTGAATTAAACTGGAATATTTCAAAAAAGTCTCTACTCCCAAAGTAGAGGAATAGCGTGCTGCCCCACCAGTAGGTAACGTATGGTTTGGTCCAGCCACATAGTCCCCAACTGCTTCTGGGGTAGAATGCCCTAAAAAAATCGCCCCGGCATGACGAATGCGCTCCAAGAGTTCCCAAGGTTCGGCAACTTGCAATTCTAGGTGTTCTGGGGCAAAATCATTAGCAAGTTCAGCAGCAACTTCTAGGGAACTCACGATCGCGATCAAACCATAATGGGCGATCGCTTTTTCAGTCAGCAGCAACCGGGAGTGGTTTCGCAATTGCCAGTCTACTTCCGCTTGGACTTGTTTGGCAACCAATTCGTCCGTGGAAATCAGAATTGCCGCTGCCATCGCATCTTGCTCTGCCTGCGCCAGCATATCGGCGGCAATATGAATTGGGTTAGCGGTTTTATCGGCAATAATGACGATTTCTGATGGACCTCTGAGGGCATCAATGCCCACCGTGCCGTAAACTAATTTTTTGGCGAGGGTGACATAAACATTGCCAAAGCCAGTAATTATGTCCACTTTAGGAATAGTTTCCGTCCCAAAAGCCAAAGCTGCGATCGCCTGCGCTCCCCCCACCCGATAAATTTCGTGGACTCCCGCCTCCTGCGCCGCCACCAAAACCGCTGGATGGATAGTTTTTTCTAAACCTGGAGGTGTTACCATGACAATTCTTGGTACACCCGCCACCTTTGCCGGAATCGCATTCATCAATACCGTACTCGGATAGGCCGCTGTCCCTCCGGGAATATACACCCCCGCTCGGTCTATAGGGGTATAGCGCTTGCCTAACACCACATCATCATCCTTAAATTGCACCCAACTTTTGGGTACGCGCTGGCGATGAAATTCCTCTATCTGCTCCTTTGCCAGTAGGATAGCATTGAGTAATTCTTTTGAGATCTGTTGATAGGCAGCATCCAATTCTGAACCGCTAGCCCGCAATTCTTCTGAGGCCAGAGTTTGGCAGTCAAACTCTTCGGTATAGTGCAGCAGAGCTTTATCACCTTGCCGCTGCACCGCTTGCAAAATTTCCCGAACGGTGGCCTCTTTGTGAACCATCTGGTCGTCATGAGTGCGATCGCCGATTCGCCGCAGTTCAGTTCGTGCCTCAGCTAACTGAGTAATAATTCGCAGCATGGAGTTCACAAAAACCTCATGGGAGCGTGGAAACAAGCGTATCTTTAGACCTAGCCTGGAAACGGGACTCAAACGACAAACAGGGTTAACAATACTTAATTATTCCCTGCCCTCGCTGGTTAGACATTCTCTTCACCAGAAAATATGGTTGGTTCATGGTGCTAGCTCGATCTTAACCTGCCCAAGCGGTTTCCGGGTACTCTCAGACCAGCAATCTTGTCCCTAGTGAATAATATTTTTGCGAAGATTGCGCTTTTGACGAAAATGATGCTATGGTAGACAATCTAGGATATCTAGGATTCTGTCAGTTACCAGCTTTTTCTTGTAGTACCGAATCGTGGCGAATATTAAGTCTGCTATTAAAAGAGTCGAGGTTGCCGAACGCAACCGCCTGCGGAACAAGTCTTACAAGTCAGCCGTGAAAACGCTGATTAAGAAGTACTTTGCTGCTGTCGAGCAGCATATCGCTAAACCAAGTCCCGAAACCGAACAAGCTGTCCAAGTCCAGATGGCTGAAGCTTACAGCAAAATTGACAAGGCTATTAAGCGAGGAGTACTACATCCCAATAATGGCGCACGCAAAAAATCCCGATTGGCAAGAGCGATCAAAGCTGTCGCCCCAGTTGCTCAGGGGTAAAGGGGAAGTAAGAGGTAAGTAGCTAAAACCTGCATTCCGCTATCGCCAGCCAATTGCCCTCCATGCAGCTAATTGACACCCACGTACATATTAATTTCAAAAACTTTGATGCCGATCGGCAGGCTGTAAGTCAGCGCTGGCGCGAAGCAGGCGTAGTTGGTTTGGTGCATTCTTGCGTAGAACCATCTGAATTTGCCCAGATGCAGGCGTTGGCTGACCAGTTTCCGGAGCTATACTTATCGGTAGGCTTGCATCCCCTGGATGCCGATAAATGGACGCAGCAAACCGAGGCCGAAGTATTCTCTTCCGCTCAAAACGAGCGGCGGGTTGTTGCCATTGGAGAAATGGGATTGGATTTTTATAAAGCTGAAAATCAACAACAGCAGAAAATGGTCTTTGCCGCGCAACTGGCGATCGCCCATCAACTCAACAAAAGTATCATTATCCACTGCCGAGATGCAGCAGCGGCAATGCGGGAGCAATTGCAGGATTTTTGGCAGCAGGTAGGGGCGGTGAAAGGGGTGATGCACTGCTGGAGCGGAAATCCGGAGGAGATGAAATGGTTTTTGGATCTAGGTTTCTATATCAGTTTTAGCGGCATCGTCACCTTTAAAAAAGCGGCAGATGTCCAAGAATCAGCGCGGCTAGTCCCCAGCGATCGCTTGTTAGTAGAAACTGATTGTCCGTTCCTGGCTCCAGTTCCCCTCCGAGGTCAACGTAATGAACCAGCCTTTGTCCGGCAAGTTGCTGAATGCGTCGCGCAACTGCGAGGGGTTTCCCTGGAAGCGATCGCCACTCAAACTACCTACAACGCCTGTAACCTATTTAACCTTGACATTTCTCCACCTGTGATGGGGTGATGGGGTGATGGGGTGATGGGGTGATGAGGAGATGGGGTGATTGAGAATTACCAATAACTTCTATTATTACCTATTACCTATTCCCCGTTCCCTATTCCCTATTCCCTATTCCCTAATCCCTATTCCCTATTCCCTATTCCCTATTCCCTAATCCCTATTCCCAATTCACAATTCACTAAAGAAAAAAAAAATACCATATTACCTTTTCCCTATTCCCCGTTCCCTGTTCCCTCAATTTTAGATTTAAAAGAGCTTTGGCAATAAAAGTCTGGTTTAAAAAACAGGAGATTTCCCCTGAGAAACATCAAGGAAGTAACAATGCCTTTGGCTTTAGAACATCGTGCCTGCTGTTATCTATGCAGTGAAACTAAGAATAATCAGGACTTACTCCCCACAGAAGTAAAAAGGCAAAAGTAACTTTCTTTTTTGCCTTTTTACTTTTGCCTTTTGCCCTTTACTACAACGATTAACAGCATACTGCCCGGAGGAAAGATCGTGACTAATCAGACTGCAATTGCTACTGCTTATATGCTGCCTGACTTGGTGGAAATTCAGCGCTCTAGTTTCCGCTGGTTTCTCGAAGAAGGTCTTATTGAAGAACTCAACAGCTTTTCCCCCATCTCCGATTATACGGGCAAGCTAGAACTCCACTTCCTCGGCAAAGACTATAAACTTAAGCAACCTAAATACGACGTAGACGAAGCCAAACGCCGCGATAGCAGCTACGCCGTCCAGATGTATGTTCCGACTCGCCTGCTCAACAAAGAAACTGGCGAAATCAAGGAACAGGAAGTATTTATTGGCGACTTGCCTTTGATGACTGACCGGGGAACCTTTATTATCAACGGTGCAGAACGAGTGATCGTCAATCAAATTGTGCGATCGCCCGGAGTTTACTACAAATCAGAAACTGACAAAAATGGTCGCCGCACCTATTCCGCCAGCCTAATTCCCAACCGAGGCGCATGGCTGAAATTTGAAACCGATAAAAATGACTTAGTGTGGGTAAGAATTGACAAAACCCGCAAATTGTCCGCTCAGGTACTATTGAAAGCCCTAGGATTGGGAGATAGTGAAATCTTCGATGCCCTGCGCCACCCCGAATACTTCCAAAAAACCTTAGACAAAGAAGGCAACCCCACCGAAGAAGAAGCGCTGATGGAACTCTACCGCAAATTGCGACCGGGCGAACCCCCCACCGTCACAGGCGGACAGCAATTGCTAGACTCGCGCTTTTTTGACCCCAAACGCTACGACTTGGGACGAGTAGGCCGCTACAAACTAAACAAAAAGCTCCGCCTGAGCGTACCAGATACAGTGCGAATTCTCTCGCCCCAGGACATTTTGTCAGCCATTGACTACCTAATTAACCTGGAATTCGACATCGGCAGCACTGACGACATCGACCACTTAGGCAACCGCCGCGTTCGCTCCGTCGGGGAACTGCTGCAAAACCAGGTGCGGGTGGGTTTGAACCGTTTGGAACGGATTATCCGGGAGCGGATGACAGTTTCCGATGCCGAAACCCTAACCCCAGCATCGTTAGTCAATCCCAAACCTTTGGTGGCAGCGATTAAGGAGTTTTTTGGCTCATCCCAACTGTCCCAGTTCATGGACCAAACCAATCCTCTAGCAGAACTAACTCACAAGCGACGGTTGTCGGCATTAGGACCAGGAGGCTTAACCAGGGAAAGAGCCGGATTTGCCGTGCGAGATATCCACCCCTCCCACTACGGACGGATTTGCCCCATTGAAACCCCAGAAGGTCCCAACGCCGGGTTGATTGGCAGCTTGGCAACCCACGCCAGAGTCAATCAGTACGGCTTCATCGAAACCCCCTTCTGGCCGGCAGAAAATCGCCGCGTCTTCAAAGACCGCGCTCCTGTGTATATGACTGCCGATGAAGAAGATGATAAACGGGTGGCTCCAGGAGACGTACCAACCGATGAAAATGGTTATATCAAAGGGGATATCATCCCAGTGCGATATCGCCAGGATTTCACCACCACCACCCCCGACCAAGTGGATTTTGTCGCCGTCTCTCCGGTGCAAATCATTTCCGTCGCCACCAGTTTAATTCCCTTCCTAGAACACGACGATGCTAACCGCGCCCTGATGGGTTCCAATATGCAGCGGCAGGCAGTGCCGTTGTTGAAGCCAGAACGTCCTCTAGTGGGGACAGGACTGGAAGCCCAAGCCGCCAGGGATTCCGGGATGGTGATTGTCTCCAAAAGCGATGGGGAAGTAGTTTATGTAGATGCTACTAAAATCCGGGTGCGAAGTTTTGATAAAGACAGCGGTGAAGTCTCCTCAGACCGGAAACAAGAAATTGAATATCAGCTACATAAATACCAGCGCTCCAACCAAGATACTTGTTTAACCCAGCGGCCTTTGGTACGGATGGGCGATCGCGTAGTTACAGGCGAAGTCCTCGCTGATGGTTCTGCCACAGAAGGCGGCGAACTAGCCCTAGGTCAAAATATCCTCGTCGCTTATATGCCCTGGGAAGGCTACAACTACGAAGATGCCATCCTAATCAGCGAACGTCTCGTTTATGACGATGTATATACCAGTATCCACATCGAAAAATACGAGATTGAAGCTCGCCAAACCAAATTAGGACCCGAAGAAATCACCAGAGAAATTCCCAACGTCGGGGAAGACTCATTGCGGCAATTAGATGAAACTGGCATCATCCGTATCGGTGCTTGGGTAGAATCCAGTGACATCCTAGTAGGCAAAGTCACCCCCAAGGGCGAATCTGACCAACCCCCCGAAGAAAAACTCCTCCGCGCCATCTTTGGCGAAAAAGCCAGAGACGTGCGCGACAACTCCCTCCGCGTCCCCAACGGCGAAAAAGGCCGCGTCGTCGATGTCCGCGTCTTCACCCGCGAACAGGGAGATGAGTTGCCTCCCGGAGCCAATATGGTTGTTCGAGTCTATGTCGCCCAAAAGCGGAAAATCCAAGTTGGGGACAAAATGGCAGGACGACATGGCAACAAGGGCATCATTTCCCGGATTCTGCCCATTGAAGATATGCCCTACCTCCCCGACGGCACGCCCCTGGATATTGTCCTCAATCCCCTGGGCGTACCGTCCCGGATGAACGTTGGACAGGTGTTTGAATGTCTGTTGGGTTGGGCTGGGGAACAGCTAGATGTCCGATTCAAGATGGTTCCCTTTGACGAAATGTATGGGGAGGAGGCATCGCGGCTGACCGTCCATGCCAAATTGCAAGAAGCCAAAGAAGTGACGGGCAGCGATTGGCTGTTTGATCCCCCTAATGCTGGCAAGGTGACAGTATTCGATGGACGTACTGGGGAAGCTTTTGACCGTCCGATTACCGTTGGCATGGCCTATATGTTGAAACTGGTGCATTTAGTCGATGACAAAATCCACGCCCGTTCCACTGGCCCCTATTCCCTCGTTACCCAGCAACCCCTCGGCGGCAAAGCCCAGCAAGGCGGACAGCGCTTCGGAGAAATGGAAGTTTGGGCGCTGGAAGCTTTTGGAGCAGCCTATACTTTGCAGGAATTGCTAACAGTCAAATCGGACGATATGCAGGGACGAAATGAAGCCTTGAATGCGATTGTCAAGGGCAAAGCCATTCCCCGTCCAGGAACGCCGGAGTCTTTCAAAGTATTGATGCGAGAGTTGCAATCTTTGGGACTAGATATTGCCGTTCACAAAGTAGAAACCAGAGAGGATGGGACGAGTCGCGATGTGGAGGTGGATTTGATGGCAGATTTGTCGCCTCGACGCACCCCCACCAGACCCACATACGAATCCTTGAGTAGGGAGGAGTTGGAGGAGGAAGAGGTTTAGGATCAATTCAAAATTATCAATTCAAAATTCAAAATTTAAGAAACAATTTTGAATTTTGAACTTTGAATTTTGAACTTTGAATTTTGAATTTTGAATTATTAAATATGGTAATGAGACATCAGCTAGAACAGCGCTTCGACTACGTAAAAATCGGTATCGCCTCCCCAGAAAGAATCCGGCAATGGGGCGAACGCACTCTGCCCAATGGTCAAGTAGTGGGCGAAGTCACCAAACCAGAAACCATCAACTATCGCACCCTGAAGCCAGAAATGGATGGCCTCTTCTGCGAACGCATCTTTGGCCCCGCCAAGGACTGGGAATGCCACTGCGGAAAATATAAGCGGGTGCGCCATCGGGGAATAGTCTGCGAACGCTGCGGGGTAGAAGTCACCGAATCCCGCGTCCGTCGTCACCGCATGGGCTATATCAAGCTCGCCGCCCCCGTCGCCCATGTGTGGTATCTGAAGGGCATCCCCAGCTACCTGAGCATCCTGCTGGATATGCCCCTGCGCGATGTGGAACAAATTGTCTATTTCAATGCCTATGTTGTCCTCAGTCCCGGCAGCGCCGACAACCTAACCTATAAGCAGTTGCTGACGGAAGATCAATGGCTGGAGATTGAGGAACAACTCTACAGCGAGGACTCCCAACTAACGGGGGTGGAAGTGGGCATCGGGGCAGAGGCGCTGCAACGACTGCTGCAAGATGTGGATTTGGAATCGGAGGCGGAGAAACTGCGGGAAGAAATTGCTTCTGCCAAGGGACAGAAACGGGCAAAGCTGATTAAACGGCTGCGGGTAATCGATAACTTCATTGCCACTGGCTCGCGTCCAGACTGGATGGTGCTGACGGTGATTCCGGTGATTCCGCCAGATTTGCGCCCGATGGTGCAGTTGGATGGGGGCAGGTTCGCAACTTCGGATTTAAACGATTTGTATCGCCGGGTAATCAATCGGAACAATCGGTTGGCTCGCCTGCAAGAAATCCTGGCTCCCGAAATCATTGTCCGCAACGAGAAACGGATGCTGCAAGAAGCGGTGGATGCCCTGATTGACAATGGTCGGCGGGGACGGACGGTGGTGGGCGCGAACAACCGCCCGCTGAAGTCGCTGTCGGATATTATTGAGGGCAAACAGGGACGGTTCCGGCAGAACCTGTTGGGCAAGCGGGTGGACTATTCCGGTCGGTCGGTGATTGTGGTGGGACCGAAGCTAAAGATCCATCAGTGCGGGTTGCCGAGGGAGATGGCGATTGAATTGTTCCAACCCTTTGTGATCCATCGGTTGATTCGGCAGGGCTTGGTGAATAACATCAAAGCGGCGAAGAAACTGATTCAGCGGGGGGATGCTACCGTGTGGGATGTGTTGGAGGAAGTGATTGCGGGGCATCCGGTGATGCTGAACCGCGCCCCGACGCTGCACCGTTTGGGCATCCAGGCGTTTGAACCGATTTTGGTGGAGGGGCGAGCGATTCAACTGCATCCTTTGGTTTGTCCGGCCTTCAATGCGGACTTCGACGGCGACCAAATGGCCGTTCACGTGCCGCTGTCGTTGGAATCGCAGGCGGAGGCGCGGTTGCTGATGCTGGCTTCTAATAATATTTTGTCTCCGGCGACGGGTCGGCCAATTGTTACTCCTAGTCAGGATATGGTGCTGGGCTGCTATTACCTGACTGCCGAGAATCTGGCCCAACAGAAGGGGGCGGGACGGTATTTTGCCGGGTTGGATGATGCCCTGCGAGCCTTTGAACAGGGGGAGATAGATTTGCACGCCTATATCTGGGTGCGGTTCGATGGGCCGATGGAGACGCAGGAACCGGATACGGAGGTAGTCAGCGAGGAGACGGCGGCGGATGGGTCGGTGACAAAGGTGTATAAGTTCCGTCGCCTGCGCTTTGATAGGTCGGGGGAATTGTTGCAGCAATATATTCGGACTACGCCGGGACGAATTATTTATAACAAGACGGTGCGGGAGACTTTGATTTGAATTCAAAATTATCAATTCAAAATTCAAAATTAAGAGTGGAATCAATTCAAAATTCAAAGTTCAAAATTATCAATTCAATTTTGAATTTTGAATTCTAAATAGGGGGAATTATGAGCGAAAAGATTGTTTTTCATAACCGGATTGTGGATAAGGGTCAGATCAAGAAATTGATCTACTGGTCTTTCACTAACTATGGCAGCGCTCGCACGGCACAGATGGCGGACAGGCTGAAGGATTTGGGTTTCCGCTTTGCGACTAGGGCGGGGGTGTCTATCAGTGTGGACGATTTGCAGGTTCCCCCCATCAAGCGCCAGTTGATTGCGGCGGCAGAGTCAGAAATTCGGGATACCGAGACTCGCTATTCCCGGGGAGAAATCACTGAGGTGGAACGGTTCCAAAAGGTGATTGATACCTGGAACAGTACCAGCGAAGCCCTCAAGGATGAGGTGGTGCTGCACTTCCGCCGCACGGACCCGCTGAATTCGGTCTATATGATGGCTTTCTCTGGGGCGCGGGGCAATCTCTCCCAGGTGCGGCAGTTGGTGGGGATGCGGGGGCTGATGGCTGACCCCCAGGGGGAAATCATTGACTTGCCCATCAAGACCAATTTCCGGGAAGGTCTGACGGTGACGGAATATATCATTTCTAGTTATGGGGCGCGGAAAGGGCTAGTGGATACGGCGCTGCGGACGGCGGATTCCGGCTATCTGACGCGGCGGTTGGTGGATGTGTCCCAGGATGTGATTATTCGGGAAAATGACTGCGGCACGACCCGGGGGATTCCGGTGCGAGCCATGAAGGACAACGATCGCACTCTCATTCCCCTGAGCGATCGCCTGCTGGGTCGCATCCTCGCCGAAGATGCGGTCAATCCGGTGACGGGAGAGATTGTGGCTCGCCGCAACCAAGATATTTCTGACCCCCTGGCCCGGGAAATTGAACGCAGTGGGGTGGAACAGGTGATGGTGCGATCGCCCCTGACTTGCAGTCTGAATCGGTCGGTGTGCCAGCAGTGCTATGGCTGGAGTCTCGCCCACGGCAAGGGCGTAGATTTGGGCGAAGCGGTGGGGATCATTGCGGCGCAGTCCATTGGGGAGCCGGGAACCCAGTTGACGATGCGGACTTTCCACACCGGAGGGGTATTTACCGGGGAAGTGGCGCGAGCGGTGAAGGCTCCCTTTGAGGGCATTGTTCGGTTGCAGGGACTGCGGACTAGGGCGGTGCGGACGCGGCATGGGGAAGACCGGGAGCAGGTGGAGGTGAATGGCGACCTGATGTTGGAATCCCTGGGCAAGGACAAGGCGCGGACTAGCTTCTTTCTGACGGCGGGTTCCCTGGTGATGGTGAAGGATGGCGATCGCGTGCAACCAGAGCAACTGATGGCAGAGGTGGCCATTGGCACGCGCCGCCATACCACGGAGAAGGCGGTGAAGGACGTGGCCTCGGACTTGGCGGGGGAAGTGTTCTTTGCCGACCTGCTCTCGGAAGAAAAAACCGACCGTCAGGGCAATACCACCCGGATTGCGGTGCGGGGGGGACTGCTGTGGATACTTTCTGGGGAGGTCTATAACCTGCCACCGGGAGCCGAGCCGATTGTGAAAAATGGCGATCGCGTTCAGGTGGGCAGCGTGATGGCGGAAACCAAACTCGTCTCGGTCAATGGCGGTTTGGTGCGGCTCACCGGAGGTCGAGAAATCGAAATCATCACGGCTTCGGTGCTGTTGGATCAAGCTCAAGTTCGCAGCGAAAGCAGTAGCGGACGCGAGCATTATGTCATTTCCACGGCAGAGAACCAACGTTTCTCGCTCAAAACCACTCCGGGAACCAAGGTGCAGAACCACCAAGTAGTGGCGGAACTGATTGACGACCGCTACCGCACCCAAACAGGCGGGATCATCAAATATTCCGGTGTGGAAGTTACCCGGCGCGGCAAGGCCAAACAGGGTTACGAAGTGGTCAAGGGCGGGACGCTGCTGTGGATACCGGAGGAGTCCCACGAAGTCAACAAGGATATCTCCCTGCTGAATGTGGAGGACGGGCAGTATGTGGAAGCTGGCACCGAAGTCGTCAAAGACATCTTCTGCCAAAGCAGCGGCATCGTGGAAGTGGTGCAGAAAAACGACATTCTCCGGGAAATCATCATCAAACCCGGAGAACTGCACCTGATTGATGACCCCATTGAACCCGGCACTGAAGGCGTAATTGTCTATCCCGGACAAGAAATCCGGGGCATTGTCGTCAGCCAATTGCAGTATGCCGACTATGTGGAAACTCCCGAAGGTCCGGCAATGCTGTTGCGTCCGGTGGTGGAATTTGCGGTGCCAGATGAACCGGGCGTACCTTCCCAAGCTTCCATCAATGAGGCCGGACGACCGAAGATTGAACTGCGAGCGGTGCAGCGGTTGCCCTACAAAGATGGCGAGCGGGTGAAGTCTGTGGAAGGTTTGGAACTGCTCCGCACCCAACTGGTGTTGGAAATTGGCTTTGAGCATTCCCATTTGCCCCTGGCGGCGGACATTGAGTTGGTTCCCCAGGATGAAGAAGTGAGTCGGCTGCAACTGGTGATCTTGGAATCCCTGACTCTGCGCCGGGACGATTTGGCAGATCCTCTGGGGGGCAGCACTCAAACTAAGTTGCTGGTCAAAGATGGCGACCAAATCCCCCCCGGTGCGGTGGTGGCGCGGACGGAAATCCAGTGCAAAGAAGCGGGAGAAGTGCGGGGCATCAAAGAAGGAGTCGAAGCCGTGCGCCGCATCCTGATGGTGCGGGAGGCAGACCGGGAAACCATCACCATTGCGGGTACGCCGCTGGTGCGACCGGGCGACCTGTTGGTAGCCGGAACGGAGATTGCCACGGGAATCAAATTGCAGGAGTCGGGACAGGTGCTGGCAGTGGAGGGACCCACCATTACCCTGCGGGTTGCCCGTCCCTACCGAGTTTCGGCTGGGGCGGTGCTGCACATCGACGATGGCGACCTGGTGCAGCGGGGGGACAACCTGGTGTTGCTGGTCTTTGAACGGGCTAAAACCGGGGACATCATCCAGGGTTTGCCCCGGATTGAAGAGTTGTTGGAAGGGCGCAAACCCAAGGAAGCCTGCGTATTGGCGCGGCGACCGGGGACAGCCTCGGTAATCTATGCCGATGACGAAACCATTGAAATCAAGGTGATTGAGGCCGGGGGTGCGGTGGCGGAGTATCCCATTGGGCCGGGACAGAGCGCGATTGTTTCCGATGGGCAGGAAGTGGGACCCGCCGAACCGCTGACCGATGGACCCGCCAATCCCCACGAAATCTTGGAAATCTTCTTTGAACTGCATCGGGAGGACTTGGGAGTTTATGAGGGGGCGTTGCTGGGGTTGCAGAAAGCCCAGGCATTCCTAGTCAACGAAGTGCAGTCGGTGTATCAGTCCCAGGGCATCGACATTGCGGACAAGCACATCGAAGTGATTGTGCGGCAGATGACTTCCAAAGTCCGGGTGGATGATGGGGGCGACACGACGATGCTGCCGGGGGAACTGGTGGAGTTGCGGCAGATAGAGCAAGTCAACGAAGCGATGGCGATTACTGGGGGTGCGCCAGCCCAATATACTCCGGTGTTGTTGGGGATTACCAAGGCATCGCTGAATACGGACAGCTTCATTTCGGCGGCGAGCTTCCAGGAGACGACCAGAGTGCTGACGGAGGCGGCGATTGAGGGGAAATCTGATTGGTTGCGGGGGTTGAAGGAAAACGTGATCATTGGGCGGTTGATTCCTGCTGGCACGGGGTTCAATGCCTACGAAGATCCCCTGCTGGCAGGGTCGCCCGAACTAGAGGGCGACATCCATTCCGCTGCCTTCATCCTGGGGCCAGAAGACCGCGCCCAGTTGCTGCCCCCGGAGGTTGACCCCTTGGATGTGGTTTTGGATGACCACACGGCTCGCAGTTATGGACTGGAGGAGCGGCGACCGGGGGAAGCGCTGCGGGAGAGCTATGGCTATGGGGCGCGGAAGGAGCCGTTCCGGGATTTGTTTGCGAGCAAGGGAGATGATTTTCTAGGGGAAGAGGAAGAGGAAGATGATGATTTTGAAGATGAGGAGGATGATGACTTTGAAGATGATGACTAACAATTCAAAATTCAAAATTGAATTTTGAATTTCACTCGTTTTCACTGGTTCCTCGTCGGGGCGGGTTTATTCAGGTTATTGGCAAGGATTAAAATTCCTGCCTAAACCCGCCCCTACATAAATCATGATTAATAACTGAATCAGGACTTACGCAATACCTCTATCAGTAGGGTGTGTTAGCGCAGCGTAACGCACCATCAACGCTATATGGGGAGTAAATGCGTAAGTCCTGTAAATGCCGACTTCGTAAATTCGGCGCTACCGCCATTTCTTTTCTTCTTGAAGTTGGGGTATTTTGCCCTTCCTGCAAAAAAGTTAGTAAAGGCTGTCTGAAGATGTCTCAACCCTTGTTGTAGTGGTACGCAACTAACTTCATTAAGAAAATCTAAGTCTTCTTGTTTTTTCCATGCGGTTAGCATAGAAGAGGTTTGTTCGTAACCAATTCGCTCTTGTCTTTCGTACCATCCTTGAGTCCTTTCATGGAGCGCTTTATTGTAAACTAATCTTACACAGCCCAA
>CAKZHE010000229.1 GCA_936920195.1 uncultured cyanobacterium
AAGAAAATGAATAAATGGTTGGGTAGTTGGGCATTTTACCAGCAAGAGCAATTCCTGACTTACAAGGCAGAAGCTTTTATTGGTTTTAAATTTACAGATATTAGTTTGAATGCGATCGCCAGGGTGTATGAAAAAAGTATTGAATTGGAGCGCGGTTGGATTTCGCCCAGCACTAAAAGGGAAACTGTGCGATCGCACAACTTACCAATGTATAAGAGCTAGCGCGATCGCTCTAACTTTTGCCCTACTTAATTGGGGTAGTGCTGTTGAGGCAAATCCCGTTAATCCAATCGTAGTTAATGGTAGCGTTACTTTTACTACTCCCGATGGACGTACCCTAGAAATTACTAATTCCAATGGCTCTATTATTAATTGGCAAAACTTCTCCATTGATGCTGGGGAAATCACCCGATTTTTACAACCTAGTAGCGATAGCGCCGTTTTGAATCGGATAGTTGGCGGCAACCCTTCCCAAATTCTCGGTACGCTGCAATCGAATGGACAAATATTTTTAATCAATCCCAATGGCATTATCTTTGGTGCTGGCTCCGTCGTCGATGCCCAAAGTTTAATTGCCTCAACTTTAAATTTAAGCGATCGCGACTTCCTCAACGGCAATTATTGGTTTTTACAAACTGGCAGCGGTGCGCCGATAAGCGTGCAACCGGGAGCGCAAATAATTACTGCTAATGGTGGACAAGTTTGGTTATTAGCCCCAAATATTACTCAGCAAGCAGGCAGTCAAATTACCGCACCAGGAGGACAAGTAGTTTTAGCGGCGGGGAGAGCAGTCAAAGTTGCCGAATCAGCTTTGGGAAATATGATTTTTACTGTCACCACCGATGGCAATAATCAACTAGAAACTTTAGGCGCGATCGCGGTTGAACGGGGTGCTGCCGGGTTATTTGCTGATAACATTAATCATGGTGGTAAAATCAACGCGGCGAGCGGACAAATTATACTAAATGCAGATCGAAATTTAACCCTTCAAAACAATGCTGTAATTAGTGCTGACAGCAATGATGGCAGCGATGCTGGGACAATTAATTTAACTGCGGGGAATCAATTAGAAATTCAGCGGTTAGCGACGGTTTCTGCCGATGGTCATAGCAGCGGCGGTAACGGCGGTATAATCAACTTGACTGCCAACGATTTACGGGTGAGTGCCATTGCTAACGGTATGGGCAATATCCGGGCGGTAGCTCGTCATAGCAGCGCCAGTCATGGTAAAGTAACTTTAACCGAAACTGGGCAAAATAGTTATTTACCCGATGGCACAGAAACTCCAGTTAATAGTTTTACCTCTGGTTCTCAAACAGCACCAGCGATCGCGACTTTAGCTGGAGGGAAAGTGGTCGTAACCTGGGAAAGTAATGGACAGGATACGACAGATAACATTTACGCTCGCCTCTACGATCCCACCACGAATACTTGGAGTAGTGAATTTATCGTTAATCCTACCACAGCGGTAAGTCAAAATACCCCAGCGATCACCTCCTTAAACAATGGTAATTTTGTAGTTACTTGGCAAAGTAATGCCCAAGACGGTACAGATAATATTTATAGTCGGATTTACGACGGCAACGGCAATCCTGTCACCGGGGAATTGCTAATTAATACCACTACCGCTAACGACCAAGAAGATTCTAGCATTACCGCCCTCGCTAATGGCGGTTTTGTAGTCGCCTGGGAAAGTCAAGCCCAAGATGGTAATAATAAAGGTGTTTATGCCCGAATTTATGATGCTGGGGGCAATCCCCAAACGGGAGAGTTGCAAATTAATTTAACTACCTTTAAAAGTCAAGATAGCCCCGCGATCGCACCTTTGACAACTGGCGGTTTTGTCATTACTTGGCAAAGCAATGAACAGGACGGCGATCAAGAAGGAGTGTATGCCCGGATTTATAATCAAAATGGCATTGCTCAAACTGGCGAAATTGCGGTTAATTCCACTACCGTTAACGAACAAAAAGCCCCTGCAATTACCACTTTAGCCAGCGGTAACTTTTTGATAACTTGGGATAGTCGGGAACAAGATGGTAACGATAATGCCGTGATTGGCAGAATATTTAGTCCTACTGGTAATCCCCTCAGCGGCGAATTTCAAGTTAATACTTATACCCCTGACGCGCAAGATACATCCGCCATTTCTCCCTTAGCTGATGGTGGCTTTATTGTCAGTTGGGAAAGTTGGCAGCAAGACAGTACCGTTCAAAATGGGGTTTATGGACAAATTTTCAATGCTCAAGGTCATCCCGTGGGCAAAGAATTTCTAGTCAATACTAGAATTATTAACGATCAAGATAACCCGGCGATCGCCCTCCTCCCCAATGGTGGTTTTTTTGCCACTTGGGAAAGTTACCTGCAAGACGGTAGCAGTAACGGCATTTATAGTCAGCGTTACGCCAAAGTTACCAATCCCACTTTACCCAACCATCAGGCGACGGGCGAATTTCGTTTAGGTGCTAGTTGGAAAATTCGCCCCAATTTCAACCAACGTCCTTTAGCCACTCCCTTACCATCCCTGCAAAACTATCCCCAAATTACCGCCGCCTTAGCCACCAACTATGATAAATCTGCCATTCAGCCAAATGCCAGTCCGTCATCGGCTCAGATAGATTTGCCTGCCTCCCTTGACTGCACTTCCCCCCAACTGGTAGAAAAAAAGAGCGATCGCGAAGTTGAGGAAAAGTCCCATCTCCGGCATTGCCTTCACGAACAAGCATATAGTCAAATGGTAGGCGCTGCCGAATATCACCTTACCCAAGGAATGTCTTGGCAGGCACGTCAAGCCTATTGGCAAGAGCGCCAGCAAAAGCAATCTAGTCTGAATACGGCTGAATTTGCCACTTATCTAGAAAATCTGCGCCGCCAGCCAGAGGCAGAGCGCATCCAGTATTACGAAACCCTAGCTAAAAATGTAATGGGTTTTAATTAAAAGCCATTATAGAGAGATTGATAAAAGCACACCCTGATTGAAATTAAACTGCTACTTGCTGTTCGGTTTCTGATTGCTTGGACTTTCGGCTGGCAGATAAGACTCCTAAACTGGTGAGTGCGATCGCGATCGCCATTCCTGGTTCCGGTATTTTGTTAGGATCTCTGGGAGGCTTAACAGTACCTTTGCCTGTGCCGCTAGTGCCTAAGTTAGTCCCGCTAATGCTTTGATAGCGCACTCCAAAGTTACTCAGGGCAAATTGGGTGGCTCCTTGATTAAAGGCGAGTTTAGCAGAAAATGTTTGCGAATTTTGACCGCTGGCTGCCCCACCATTTTGTCCACCTTGGCAATTGTTGCCGTCGGTAAAGCAAACATCCAGAGCGCCAAATTGGTTGGGTAGAGAACCGTTCAAAATGGCATTGCTAAATAAACCCCCAGTCGCTACGCTAGCATTTTGCAGGGTGAGGTCTGTATCAAATCCTAGGGCAGATGTGCGAGAAGCGATCGCCCCTGTCGAAGTATTCTTAAGATCGATATCAAATTTAGCTTGGGTGAAGGAGCCGATATTTTCAAATCCTTGGAAGGTGAATGTAGCTAGGGAGGTGAGATCGCTGACATTTTGAGTTGCCACATTGCCATCAAAACTAACTTGAAAAGATTTGCCGATATCCGTTAAACCAACTCCAATACTACCATCGCTATTGAAACTAAAGGCTGAAGCTGGATTAGCTCCTAGGAATGAGGATAGTCCCACTGCCGATAGGAGAGATAGACCAAAAGTTGTTTTTAAAAGAGCTTTAAGCATAAGACCGAGTTCCCTTTACTTAGGGCTTGCTGAATCACCAAGTGGCGACTGGACACCTGATTGCATTAGGATATTTTTTCTACCTTTCTTCCTGAAGCATAACTAGCTCTTAACTGGATTGTCCAGTACCCTGGACGCATCTTATTCATATCTTCATATAGGCGCTGTAGAAACTCCTAACTTTATTATCGATTTTTCTTCAGAAACAATTAAATACTCTGTAGAAATATAGACTTTTTCTACCACTGTCAGGATAGTTTAAGGGTGGGGTTTAGGGTTCAAGAATCCTGACTAGAATCTGCAAAAGATTCTCTAAATCAGCAGGAACACGGTAGAGATCGAGATCTTGAGTCACTTCACGAGATTGACGATCGAACTGTCCAAACTGCCAAATATTTCCGGTTGAAATTGCGCCTTGCAGGACGCTTTGCTCTGAGTCGATCCATTGATCGAGGGCAATTAGTTCGATCGCAAGTTGCACAAAGCCCCGTTCTAAGAAATACGCCAGGATGTCTTGCGGTGCAAAGTTGAGCTTAAAGTAATCGGCAAAAGTATAGGACTGATCGGGCTGAATAATGACTTTGGGCATAATTAATATAGCGACCAAGTGACCTTTTTTGAATTCAAAAGGCAAAATTCAAAATTCAAAATGAAGAATGGAAATAATTTTGAATTAATTAATTAATTCGCTTGTTCAAGCCCCCGCCACAATCTTTGATTTGGCGGTCTTCAATTAGTTGTGAGTTCAAGCTCCCACTAATTGTCTTGAATTTTGAATTTTGAATTTTGAATTGGAGCGAAGCGACTTGACGTGGCACTCGACACCCATCTCCCTAAATTGAGATAGCATAGCGGACAAGCTGTGCCAGCCTTTGCCGCAGGGTTTCTAAGCCGAGGCGATCGCTAGCTGAAATAAATATCGCTTGGGGAAATTCCTCTTGTGCTAAGGTCAAAGTATTGCCATCTACCCGATCGATTTTATTAAAAGCAATTAAAGCTGGACCGGGAGTAATCGGCATTTGGGTTAAAATTCCCATCACTGAACGAATTTGACTTTGCCAAGCGGGATGAGACAAGTCCACCACGTGCAGTAGGGCATCGGCTTCCGTGACTTCTTCTAGGGTGGCGCGGAAAGCATCCATTAAGGATGGGGGCAGTTCTCGAATGAAGCCTACGGTATCGGTGAGGACAATTTCCCGCAGTTCGCTGGTCAGGGGATCGGGGATGGTAAAGCGGCGGGTGGTAGGATCGAGGGTGGCAAATAGTTGATCGGCAGCGTAAATTTCCGCGTTGGTGAGGGCATTAAGCAAAGTGGATTTCCCGGCGTTGGTATAGCCAACAATGGCAATGGAGGGAACTTCGCGATGCTGCCGTTGTTGCCGCATTCGGGAGCGATGGGCTTGCAGTTGATTAACTTCCGCTTGCAGTCGGGCAATCCGTCGCCCAATAGTCCGCCGTTCAGTTTCTAGTTTAGTTTCCCCTGGTCCGCGAGTCCCAATGCCACCCCCCAATCGAGACATGGCTTGTCCTCTTCCCGTCAGGCGGGGCAAGGTATATTCCAATTGGGCTAGTTCAACTTGCAGTTTTCCGGCGCGGGATTGGGCGCGTTGGGCAAAGATGTCTAAAATTACTTCGGTGCGGTCAACTACGCGAATGCCAATTTTAACTTCTAAGTTGCGGATTTGGGCGGGGGAAAGATCGCGGTCAAAAACGATCAGGTTTGCGCCTAGGGTTTGGGCAGCCAGGGCAATTTCTTGGACTTTGCCTTCACCAACCACAGTTTGAGGATGGGGGCGCGATCGCTTTTGCTGTACTACTTCTAACACTTCTCCCCCAGCAGTATCAACTAACCGGGCGATTTCTGCCAATCCATCTTGGAATTGTTGGGAGTCTAGTTGATCGGTCATTAAACCGACAATTAACACGCGATCGCGATCGCTGTCTACGGCTTGGGCAATAAATTCCCGCTCAAATTCCGCTTCCAATCCTCCTACTAAGTCTAGGAAGTCTTGGCTGCTGGCAACTTCTAAACTTAAAGGGGGCGAAACTGTCCAATTAACTTCGGGATGGGGAACTAAATGGGCGAGATAGGTTTCTTTCACATAACCTGTGGCTCCCCCGCCGCGCCGTTCAAAACCTCCCCCAGTTAAAGTTAGTACCAGTAAAGCATCCAAGCGCTGGACTGCCATTGCCGTTAAAGCTGCCTCATTGGGGGGTTCTAATTTCAGTTGGGTGGCAATACAGCGAATACCGCTCAGTCTTTCGGCTCCGTAGCGGGGTAATTCCAAGGGAGGAATTTGGGTTTGTTGGGGCGTACCCACACCAACGCGGATGGCTTGTCCCCGCCTGTTAAAATAGGCACAGATGGGCTGATTAATCTCTGTACTGATTGCGCCTAAGCGTTGGGCAAATTCGGGAGTAGTCAGGCAATCGACTGGGAGGCGATCGCGATAAAGTCGTTGCAGTTGCTTTAACTGGTTAGACTTTAACCCTTGTAGGTGACCGTAGATAGTTTCTATAGGCTTTTCTCCTGTAAGTTCATCAGTGATTGTACTCGCTAGTTCCTCACTCCTGATTTTAGCCTATTGTACGCATTGAATATTCGCCACGGTCGCTTTCTCGTAGCCAAATATTGGTTTGCCGCTAAAAGTTATCTCTTCTTGAGCTACTTTCCCAGGGGTTCTAACTCGGTGATAGATAAAATTACCGCATTGCAATTTTTCGTAGCGGTCGGCAAAAATATTTTTATTGACTAGGAATGGGACGTTTTTTTCAATCTCTTTTCTAGCCGCCAGAGATAGTTTACCTGCTTCTTCCGATTCCTTGGGTGGACATTGGGTATAGTCTAATGGGCATTCGTACAAGTACAGTTGCTTGGTATTATAATTCGGCTCTTTCTTTTTTATGCTAACAGTAATATTGACAACTCGGCTCTTATTATCTCCATCATAATAGTTTTCTTCTAAGGTCACTTTTTTTAACAGATTGCCAGTTTTGAGGCTATATTGCTGGTAATAAACACTCAAGTAGCTATTGGTTGAGTGACTCCAAACTGACCAGATTGTATCTCCTTCTACATATCTGAGATGGTCTTTCAGATCGCAGTTATAATCCAGATTAGTATTACTATTAATTATTTCTTTGATTTCACCTGTCTGAACATCGATTTCTTCTACTTTGCAGTCAAATCTTTCATTTCGTTCGCTTTCCAGGTAATATTTGCCCTTGTCAACAATCATTTCTGAAAATGTTGTGGGATTTTCTTGTAATTTAAAAATCTTGTTTTTGGTATCCCAAAAGCCAATCTTTTGATCGTAAATAAAATAAATGATGCCATCAACCACGATCGGGCTGCTTCTCTGATTCACCATTAAATATCCTACATCTACAGGTTGATTTTCTTGATCTAAAACTTGATATCTTTTCTTATTGCCAATAGAAGATTCGAGAATTAGCCAAGGTTTGGGAGGATAATTTTGCCCATTTAATATGGTTCCTTCTTCTGTAGCTGCCAAAACACTTTTCCAAGCAATTTCTTGCGCCGACGGAGCAATTTTTTTCGGCTTTCTTCTAGTCATAACTCGTACCACATAATTTTCTTTAATTTCCGTGGGAGTACAGCCTACCATTCCTACTATTAAGCTGGTTAGCAAAACACTGAAACCGATTGCCCAAATGGATTTGATTTTGAACACAGTATCTGCACTAATCTAGTTAAAGATGGGTTTTGACTTTACCATCTCGATTCTAACGCGATCGCCTGGAAAAATACCTCTGATTAAGAAAAATTATACCCGCAGGCGATCGCTATTAATTGATGGCTCATTCAAACCGGACTTACCCTAAATTCTCCTTCTTAAAGGTTATTTATAGAATTTATATCCCTTTCTAACTCTATAAGGAAGATGAAATCATACGCTTGAGGCGAGTATCCTATTGACAAATCATTTTATTTGTGATTTGATAATATGGATCGCATGACTAGGCAGCTTTATCAGGGGAAAAGTAGTTTATTTGTTGTAAAAGTAGGCAGCTACGAAAAAGTATAAACGCTTGAATAAAGACAAAAATGTTGTATGGGTGGATATATTTACGAAACCAGTGGTCTAGTTCAAATATCTCATGCTGAAATAGAAAAGCGAATCTTCCAGCACAGATTATTTGGACTAGATTCCCTTCAAGAGCATTTGTTTCAGTTCTGTAAGGCTGTTCTGATAGCAGATAGTGAAAGAATTCAGGATTTTATCTTTTACGATCTGGCTCCTTCTATACTTCTTTACGGATCGCCAAACACAGGTAAAACAACTCTTTGTAATTTGCTGTTTGACCGTCTAAAAAAAGAAGTCACCAACGAAATAAATTTTTACACTATTGATATTGGAAAGATGCTTGATCCGGCTTTAGGACAGTCATCCCGTAATTTAGAAGAAGCATTTGAGGATCTACGGAAAGCTTGTTCAGATGGCTCATCGGCATTTTTAGTGCTAGATGAACTGGATTCTTTCTGTATGAGTCGTAGCCGTATTCAAGAACACGATGCTATCCGTCGAGCAATGACAACTCTAATATTGGAGCTTGATCGTTTACATCCATCTTCCACAAGAAAATTGATTTTGTGTGGGATCACTAATGTGGAAGATCTCATAGACACAGCAGTGGTACGTAGATTCTCATTGAAGCATTTTGTTGATGCTAATCTTGACTGGGATGACTTTCGTTGTTATATTGAATATTTGAGTAGGCCAATTAAATACATTCCTCAAGATCAAGACTTGGAGCAACTATATGATATTTACAAAGGCCGAGCATTCAAATCTGGTGATATAAAAGCTCTTTATAAAACTCTGTTAATTGATGTAATTTGTGAAGGCAAAAAAATTTCAATTAGGGATAATTTATTCAAGCTTTTTAAAGAGGGTTTTTCTACTAGCGAACATTTAGCTAAAACTTATGGAGAATTTGCAAATGGCAGACAGAGAATGGCAAACCGATGAGGATAGAATGATTAACCGCTTAGAAGCTCATAGAGATTTTATTACTTGGGTTATCAAAAGGTTGAAGGCAGAGGGAATTGATTGTAAGAGAACAACGGGGAATGATTCTAGGGGTGACATTCTTTACTACAAACCTGAAGATGAACCAAGAGTGAAAGAAATTGTCCGTAAAATTAACTCGGAGTTCAATCAGTAGTAGGAATTTTAGATGCCATACATTGAAATTAAAACCCGCAAACAGATAGATTCGACCTTAGCACAGAAGATTATTAACAAGCAATGTGTGTCCGCTGTTCTAACTACAGGGGTAATTACAAAGCCAGCCAAAAAACTTTTTGACGACAATGATGTTGCATATGCAGAAAATGTCCCGGAAAGAATTTTTATGGAATCTGAAGCTCAGGAGGAAGGCTAATGTTAGAAATGACATTTTATTCACATGACAAAGACACAGTTGAAGTAGTGGAATTTTCAGAGGAGTTCTATAAGTGGTTGATTAACTCAGATTTCTCCAAAATTGGAAAGTCTGAAGAAAAGGAGATGAAAGGAGATGAAGAAGTTGTAAAAATTCCAGTGGTTGTTCTTGAAGGTCAAAATCGGAGAAAATTCAGCAATTTCTTTCGCGATGCAATTGTCCAGGCAAGTGATGATATGTTAAGCAAACTAGGTAATTCACCTTCAAAGCAGGAATACTTAGATGCTTCCTATTCTCTGAAAATGTTGCAAGAATTACGCAAATTTGTAGAGGATGAAAAAATCAAGTATTTGAGCCGATAACTACAGAAAAACAGCGATCGCCTGAATGTACTATGGGATTTAAATGATTCAGATTGGCGATTCTGTAATTCTAGCAGTTAGAATAAAAGATGAGTTCGCCGTTGAGTTTGCGCCATGACCATAAGTTTACCTGTAGAATTCCAAGATGCCTTTGATGTTGTAGTGGTGGGAGCCGGACATTCTGGCTGCGAAGCGGCACTGGCAACGGCTCGATTGGGCTGTCGCACCCTGCTGCTAACTTTGAACTTGGATAAAATTGCTTGGCAACCTTGTAACCCCGCCGTGGGAGGACCAGCCAAATCCCAACTTACTAATGAAGTGGATGCGCTGGGGGGGGAAATTGGTAAAATGGCAGACCGCACCTATTTGCAAAAGCGGGTATTAAACTCTTCGCGGGGACCAGCGGTTTGGGCATTGCGAGCGCAAACCGATAAGCGGGAATATGCCGCTGTGATGAAAAATATTGTGGAAAATCAAGCTAATTTGACCATTCGGGAAGGAATGGCGACGGACTTGGTTTTAAATGCCAATAATGAAATTATTGGGGTGGAAACTTACTTTGGCGTGGCTTTTCAATGCCAAGCAGTGATTTTAACCACAGGAACTTTTTTAGGTGGGAAAATTTGGGTAGGCAATAAATCAATGTCCGCTGGGAGAGCAGGGGAGTTTGCGGCAACTGGGTTAACCGAAACTTTGAATCGATTGGGTTTTGAAACTGGTAGGTTAAAGACAGGAACTCCGGCGCGAGTAGACCGACGTTCAGTCGATTATAGTCAGATGGAGCCGCAACCGGGAGATACGGAAGTGCGCTGGTTTAGTTTTGATCCCGAAGTGTGGGTAGAACGGGAGCAAATGAATTGCTATTTAACTCGAACTACGGAAAAAACCCATCAATTAATTCGCGATAATTTACATTTATCTCCGGTTTATGGCGGTTGGGTAGATGCCAAGGGACCGCGCTATTGTCCCAGCATTGAAGATAAAATTGTCCGCTTTGCCGATAAGGAAAGTCACCAGATTTTTGTGGAACCGGAAGGACGAGATATTCCCGAACTTTATATTCAAGGGTTTTCTACTGGGTTGCCGGAAAACTTACAATTGGAAATGCTGCGATCGCTTCCTGGTTTGGAACAATGCGCGATGCTGCGTCCTGCCTATGCGGTGGAGTATGACTATTTGCCAGCAACTCAGTGCTACCCCACTTTAATGACCAAAAAGATTCCGGGGTTATTCTGTGCCGGACAAATTAATGGGACTACGGGTTACGAAGAAGCGGCGGCTCAAGGCTTAGTGGCGGGAATTAATGCTGCCAGATTTGTTCGGCATCAGGAAATGATTATTTTCCCTCGCGAACAAAGTTATATCGGCACTTTAGTTGATGATTTATGTACTAAAGATTTGCGCGAACCTTACCGAATGCTCACCAGCCGTTCTGAATACCGTTTGTTATTGCGTTCTGACAATGCGGACAGACGGTTAACCCCTTTAGGCAGGGAAATTGGTTTGATTGATGACCGTCGCTGGCAATTATATGAATCCAAACAGGAACAAATTGCCACGGAAAAAGACCGACTCTATGGGACTAGAGTAAAGGAAAATGAGGAAGTTGGGAAGGCGATCGCTGCCGATACCCAACAAGCCATCAAGGGTTCCATTACTCTAGCTGACTTATTGCGCCGTCCGGGTATCCACTATCTTGACCTCAATCGCTACGGTTTAGGCAACCCAGAATTGAACATTGCCGAGCGAGAAGGCGTGGAAATTGACTTGAAATATTCTGGTTATCTACAACGGCAACAGCATCAAATTGACCAAATTGCCAAGCAAGAACATCGTCCCTTGCCCCCAGATTTAGATTATGCTGCTATTGCCACGCTTTCCAAAGAATCGCGGGAAAAACTTGCCAAAGTCAAACCCCTGACTATTGGGCAAGCAGCGCGGATTGGTGGCGTTAATCCTGCTGATGTGAATGCCTTGCTAGTCTATTTAGAAATCCGCAATCGAGGTGTTTCCACGGAAAAATCTCGGCAAATTGCTACTGTTTAGCCTGCTACTAGAAAGTTCGTAGTTGGGCTTCAGCCCTCTCCGGATTAGGGCTGAAGCCCAACTACGAACTTAGTTAACTGAACTGTATTGCATTATAGCGTTTCTCGATTTAGTGCGGTACGCCTGTAGACGTAGGTTGGGTTGAAACGATAGTGAAAACCCAACATTTATCAGTGGTTTGTTGGGTTTTGCTGTCGCGCAACCCAACCTACGGTTATCATCAAGTTATTGATTTTTTCATTCCTAAGCCGTAGTTAACTGGTAGGCGGTGCGTTAGCGCCAGCGTAACGCACCATCTGGAGTAGCTGCTTAAGTCCTGTCTAATTATTTCTGAGTAAATCAGTCAGATATGTCCGCAATTCATCAGCAGTGAAATACTGTTCTTCTCCATCATGTTTAGCTCGCACTACCCAAGGTTTTGCTGGAGTTGGCGCGATCGCAGGAATTGTATCGGTTGACTTGCTAAAATCTATACTAGGATAAGGTGTCGATTGACCGCAATAATACAAGAGTTTTGCTTCAACAGCACGAATACACAAGTCAAGAAGTTTGTCTTCAGAACTGCTCGCAGTTCCGTCTCTCCTGTAAGGCATAGTTTGACTACCGGAAGGTGCTGGGGGATAATCTGGAATTGATGATGGGTTGTGAGGAGCATGAGACATGGCAGAACCTAATGAACAATCTAGAACAAATATATCCTCTTTATGGACTTGGCTCAAGACTTGGGGAGAGTGAGTAGTAATAATAAATTGACAATTAGGGAAAGTTCGCCTCAGTGCAGGAATGATTTTTCGTTGCCAACTCGGATGTAAATGCTGTTCAATTTCATCAATTAATACTACTGCACTAGCTTGACAAGGATCTGATAAACTAGGATTGGCGATCGCTAGTCTTCTAGCTAAATCCCCAGTCATTGCCAGCAGGCTTTTTTCTCCATCAGACAACTGGTTAACAATTAACTCCTCATTTTGCTTTTTAACCGTCATCACTAGCGGATTGCGCCGCACCCGCAAATCGCTGAAGTCTTCTCCCAAGAGAGAATATATAGATTTTCTTACCGCCTCCAATTGTTTGTCTATATAGTTGAAGTCATCCCGTCTTTTTTCATTTTCCCAATCCTCGATTGTCCGAAACCATTCAAAGAAATTTTTAAAGCTAATTTGTACTCCTTCAAGAGCGCCATCATAAGCTTCAGTTTGTTTGAATACATATTTTTCTTTTGCTTTTAAAGATATTTCTTCTACTGTCCGTTTAACTGGATAGTAAACTGCCAAAGGAACATCAAATAAAGCATTATTTTGCAATTCATTATGAATTTTATTTCCTATTCTATATAATGATTTTGATTCGTCAATTTTAGCTTTATCGCTGTTGTCTGTGCGTTCTTTACTTATATTCCAGTCATAAAATTCCGATCCGTCAAGAGAAATTATAATTTTGCAAAATGTTCGATCGGTTTGGTTTTTAATATCTTGTTCGCTTAAATAATTACCATCAGAAGGATTTTTCTCTCCTCTTAGGGATGTCAATACACTACTTCTTATTCTTTTAGGAAATTGAATTTTTGCTATCAACCAAGATAGAAGAATTGCCAAGCAGTCAAGAATGCTAGATTTGCCTGAACCGTTAATACCGATTAATACAATCAGATTGCGATCGCCAAAATCCAGCGTTAAATCTTCAATGCCTCGAAAATTCTGAATTACTAGCTGATTAACTTTCATAATTATCTTCACCTCAACCTAATCAAGCGATTTTTTGTCCTGCCCCAAACCAACATCTTTTATCTAATAGATTCCCGCCTTTCGGCATTTTTACGATCCAGAAATATCCATTCTTCCTTGGTCATCCGAGAAACATTTGCTATCCGGTTGAATGCCCAATCATTATATTCCATATTAAGATCGCATCCCATCCAATAACGATTGAGTTGTTCGGCAACCACCAACGTTGTTCCTGAACCGGAAAATGGATCTATCACTAAATCTCCTTCATTAGAAGACGCAAGCACCAACTTCCTTAATAACTCTTCCGGCTTTTGCGTCGGGTGAGGTGTGGTTTCACCCATGCCATTACAAGTAGTAGGAATTTCTATGACATCTTTAGGTTTTGCTCCTTTGGGATGGGGTGTCCAATGGCCATATTTTTTAGTTGCTCCTTTTCCGTAAGCACTGGTTGTCGCCTGGGGATGGGAGGGATATTTCAAGGTATGGGCGCTATAGGGAATTCGTACATCGTCCATATTTATTTTGACATAATTAGATTTACGAAAATGAATAATACTTTCATGCGATCGCCCCCAGTCATTGCCCAAATTTGCCTTGTTTTTATAGTGCCAAATTAACCAACGACAACCCTTAAAATACTTTGCTGCTAGATATTTGATATCAGCTAGAATTTCCGAAAAGCCACAAATATATAGAGAACCTGTTGATTTCAGAATCCGCGCCGCTTCCTGAATCCATTGCAACGACCATTCAAGATACTGAGCTTGATTTTCAAAGTTATCCCAATCCGCCTTCTTAAGATTATAAGGGGGATCGGCAAAAATCAAATCCGCACTTTCAGTTTCCAGAGATCTCAGCCAATCAAGGGAATTTCCTTGATAAATTTGTCCATGAAGATGGGAATAGTGAACTTGAAAACCTTGGGTTAACGGTTTGATCTCTGGCAGTCTCATTTGTCTGGCTTCACTGACAAGCTCTAGCGAGGGTTGCTTCATATTCCAAGCTATCTGTACGCTCTCTCAACGATTGTACCCTCAGACCTTAAACAGAAGTGGTAGAATCCCAGAAGAAGCAAGTTTATGTCAAACAGGACTTACGCACTTTAACGAGATCCTGTCATTCTGTTGGCGAAGCCCGCCGCAGGCTACGGAGCGATAGCGAAGTGTTCGCGTTCGCGAAGCGTGGCGTTAGCCATAGCGTTTGCGATAGCAAATAGAATCTCCGAGATCCTATTTGCTAGCGCAAACGCTCCGCGAACGCTACACTGCGTTTCGCTCAGGATGACAATCAGTGCCTGCGTAAGTCCTGGTCAAAGCTTAAGGAGACTCCAGAATGTTCTTAGACGAACTCAACCCCATTTTTAAAGAACTCGCCCAACAGCCAGTCGCCTTCTTGGGTGGCTTAGTCTCCGGTCTTTTGCGCCTGAAACTAGATGAAGACCCCGTAAGAACCTGGCTAGACCGTCAAGCAGGTATTTCTACCGATTCTGCCACCCCTGCGAAAGACAACGGCAAAACCAGCGGTCCTCAACCAATTTCCATCGACTAAAATCAGGGCGATCGCTCCCTAAATCACCTTGTACCCTAAATAACCGTCCAGAATCGGGTTCTTAGGCTATCATAAAACGAAAGTAAAAAAGTTCAGTTCCATTGCTGGTGGATTTTGAGCGCCGCCCAGCCGACTAGGTTGGCGATCGCCATCATTTACCATTGGTAAATCAGACCGATTTTCAGTTTCGGCTACTGAACTCCAGTTCCTCGTTCAGCCTTATCGACCCCATGACCATTTACATCGGAAACCTGTCCTACCAAGCCAACGAAGAAGACTTAAAGGCCGTATTTGCTGAATACGGTAATGTTAAGCGAGTTGTGTTACCGACCGACCGCGAAACCGGACGGATGCGCGGATTTGCTTTTGTCGAAATGTCCGACGACAGTCACGAAGATAAAGCCATTTCAGAATTGGATGGCGCTGAGTGGATGGGTCGGCAACTCAAAGTCAATAAAGCTAGACCCCGCGAAGATAATCGAGATGGGGGTGGACGACGCGAAAGATATTAGTTAATCCCAACACCAACAATCACTTCGATCTAGTTCGACGAGTAGCTAGGATTCTTTTCCCTGCTACTCTTTCTTTCTTTTACAAAAATAAATATTATTTATGTAATACAAGATTAAATAATTTATTCCTAACCTTTCCCAACACTAATTCTTTATTTCATCTAAAGTTCCGCTCCCGATCGGGAATGCCTCCCTAAGATAGTTAAAGTAAAGATCGGCGGACGCTATAACTGTAAGAGCAAGCCCGCTGCCATCTACTCGCCTGCGAGTAACTCTACAGGGAGGAAGAAAAAATGTTTGACGCAGATAACTTAGCTCAAAAATATGCCCTTGACCGGGATTGCACAACTCTATCGCGTCACGTTTTGCAGCAACTCCAGAGTTTCTCCCCAGACGCTCAAGACTTGAGCGCCTTGATGAATCGGATTGCCCTCGCCGCCAAACTCATTGCACGCCGCCTCAGTAGAGCCGGACTACTAGAAGACGCGCTAGGATTTACTGGCAATGTGAACGTCCAGGGAGAATCCGTCAAAAAAATGGATATCTTTGCCAATGAGGTCTTCATCTCCGTCTTCAAGCAAAGCGGTTTAGTTTGCCGTCTAGCTTCCGAAGAAATGGAAAAACCTTATTACATCCCCGAAAACTGCCCCATTGGACGTTACACCCTACTTTATGACCCCATTGATGGTTCCTCCAATGTTGATATCAATTTAAACGTTGGCTCGATATTTTCCATTCGCCAACAAGAAGGCATTGATATCGATGGTTCAGCCCAAGATTTGCTGCAAAATGGGCGCAAACAAATCGCCGCTGGTTACGTCCTCTACGGACCTAGCACCGTCTTAGTTTATTCCATCGGGAAGGGAGTACACGCCTTTACCCTCGACCCCAGTCTAGGGGAATTTATTCTTTCTCACGAAAACATTCAAGTTCCAGTCCACGGCCCAATTTATAGCGTCAATGAGGGTAATTTCTGGCAGTGGGATGAACCCTTACGCGACTATATTCGCTACGTCCATCGCCATGAAGGTTACACCGCTCGTTATGGTGGGGCGCTAGTGGGAGACTTTCATCGGATTTTGTTCCAGGGAGGTGTATTTCTGTATCCCGGTACTGTCAAAAAACCCGAAGGAAAATTGCGCCTACTTTATGAATCTGCCCCCTTAGCTTTCCTGATAGAACAAGCTGGCGGGAAAGCAAGTACCGGAGAGAAAGTGCTTTTAGATGTTGTTCCCAATGCCTTGCACGCTCGCACCCCCCTAGTCATTGGGAGCAAAGAAGATGTGGAGCTAGTAGAATCTTTTATAAGAGATACCCTGAAAACCCTGTAACTTTAGTCCAGGGATGAAAGGGTCAGGCAGGATTTATTCTGCCTACTCTCTCCGCCGCCCCAATGTAAAAATTAACTGTTTCTGTACAGATATTCCCCGCAGTAGAGACAGTGTATAATCAACATGGTACAACCAAAGGTAAATAATGTGTATGCAGTCCAAAAAGATGTTTGGCATTTAACCGGACTCGATAAAACCATTGTCGAGCAACTGCTGAGATGGTCAAACAACCTGTTTAATGTCGGAACTTACGAGAGTCGGCAACGGTACTTTCAGTCCCAAGGCGCAATTAAATATCCGGACTTGTACAAAATAGCCAAGACTAATGAAAATTACGCCTTACTCTATTCTCAAGTCGCGCAACAATCTTTAAAGTCCGTTGCTGAATCCTTTAGCTCTTTCCGAGCTTTGTCCAAGTTAGCCAAGAAAGGAGAACTTAATCAAAAACCGAGACTACCCAAGTACAGGACTAAAGGCGGTATGTACCAGATTTCCTATCCGGGACAAGCCTTAAAAATAGTCGGCAATCGGGTGAGGCTACCTCTCGGAATCAAAGGAAAGGAATACTTTGGGACAGATGCTCTCTGGGTGAATTTACCAGAACGGCTGAAAAATTGCCGGATTAAAGAACTGAGGTTAATCCCTAGAAATGGTGAAGTCTGGGTTGAATATGTCCACGAATCTCTGTTTAAGAATTAGTAAACGGTAGCGTATCTAGCGGGAAAATAGGGTAATAAATCTGAAAATAAAACTAACCTGCTCGCTGGCAACTAGAAACTTTTCCGAAATTGTATTGGAGTAACAAAATGACAGCAACAGCAAGCAACCCGTTATTTACCATTGAACAAGAATACGGGCAAAGCATTTGGATGGATAACTTAACCCGTGACTTGGTAAAATCTGGCGAACTGCAACGGTTAATTGAAACTCGCGCTCTCCGAGGCATTACTTCCAATCCCAGTATTTTTGAAAAAGCGATTGTCGGCAATAAAATTTATGATGCTGATATTGAAGCTGGAATTCGGGCGGGGAAATCAGTCCTAGAAATTTATGAATCCCTAGTATTTGCAGATATCCGAGATGCTTGCGATATCTTCTTGCCAGTTTATGAAGAAACCAAGGGCTTAGACGGTTATATCAGCATCGAAGTCCCCCCCACCATTGCCCGCGACACCGCCCAAACTATTTCCGAAGCTCGCCGCTATTACCAAGCCATTGACCGCAAAAATGTCATGATCAAGATTCCGGGAACTCCCCAGGGATTGCCAGCGGTTGAGCAAGTAATTTCTGAAGGCATCAACGTCAATATTACCCTACTATTTTCCGTGGAAAGTTACGTGGAAACGGCTTGGGCTTATATTCGCGGTTTAGAAAAATTCGTGGCGGCTGGGGGCGATGCCAGCCAAGTTGCCTCGGTTGCCAGCTTCTTTATCAGCCGGATTGATGTCAACGTGGATAGCCGGATTGAGGCCAAACTGAAAGAAACCACCGATAGCAGCCAACAGGGGAAATTGCAAGCGATTAAAGGTAAAGTAGCGATCGCCAATGCCAAAATTGCCTATCAGAAGTATAAAGAAATCATCAACAGCGATCGCTGGCAAGCCCTAGCCGCCAAAGGAGCCAACGTACAGCGCCTGCTCTGGGCAAGCACCAGCACCAAAAACCCCGAATACAAAGATGTCATCTACGTTGATGAACTCGTTGGCCCAGAAACCGTTAACACCCTACCCCCAGCCACCATTGAAGCTTGTGCCGACCATTGCGACCCCGCCAATCGGATCGAAGCTGATATTCCCGAAGCTTACCAAATAATTGACAGCCTGAAAGATCCCGACATCAACATCAATCTAGATCAAGTCATGGACGAATTACTAGCCGAAGGCATTGAAAAATTCATTCAACCCTTCGAGTCCTTAACCAACTCCCTAGAAACCAAAGTCAAACAACTTACCCCCGCCTAAAAATTATCCCTGTCGGCGCAAACAGCATTCATTTCTCCTCGTCCTAGGCTCTGCCTGGGAACGCCATCGAGAGTCTCTGCCTAGGCTGTTGACTTTGCGAGTTTTACTCGTTTACTCGTTCCCAGGCTCTGCCTGGGAATGCCCATGGAGAGGCTCTGCCTCGGATGAGCGCCAAGCGAGGCAGAGCCTCTCGATATCGGTTCCCAGGCAGAGCCTAGGAACCAGTTAAACGGTAGTCAGAAAAGTCAATTAGGGGCGTTAGCGCAGCCATACCCGCTAGGGCTATATAGCATTCGCCCTCACCAAATTTCAATTTTTTCTCAGTCCTGTAAAACTTGGGCAAAACCCACCAACACAATTTTTGATATGGTTGCATTATTAGAAAATCCCCTGCGCGTTGGGTTACGACAGGAACGGATGCCCGAACCCCTAATCATCGTCATTTTTGGAGCATCAGGCGACCTCACCCAACGCAAGCTAGTACCAGCCATTTATAACCTCAAACGGGAACGCCGCCTGCCACCAGAACTAACCATAGTTGGTGTTGCCCGTCGCGACTGGAGCGATGACTACTTTCGCGCCCAAATGCGAGAAGGAGTCGAACAATTTTCTGATGGAGTAGGATCGGATGAAATCTGGCAAGACTTCGCCCAAGGACTATTTTACTGCTCCGGCGACATCGACAATCCCGAAAGTTACCAAAAACTCAAAACCCTTTTAGCCGAACTAGATGAGAAGCGCGGAACCAGGGGAAATCGCGTCTTTTACTTAGCCGTTGCCCCCAAATTCTTCCCCGAATCCATCAAACAACTAGGGGCAGCCGAAATGCTGGAAGACCCCGTAAAACAAAGGTTAGTCATTGAAAAACCCTTTGGACGGGATCTCAGTTCTGCCCAAGCCCTGAACCAAGTAGTTCGTCAAGTTTGCAAAGAAGAACAAGTTTATCGGATTGACCACTACCTAGGCAAAGAAACCGTTCAAAACCTGTTGGTATTTCGTTTCGCCAACGCCATCTTTGAACCCCTGTGGAACCGTCAATTTGTCGATCACGTCCAAATTACCGTTGCCGAAACCGTCGGCGTTGAAGACCGCGCTGGCTACTACGAAACCTCCGGGGCGTTGCGGGATATGGTCCAGAACCACCTCATGCAACTATTTTGCCTCACCGCAATGGAGCCGCCCAACTCCCTCGATGCCGATAGCGTCCGCACCGAGAAAGTCAAAGTAATTCAAGCTACCCACCTAGCCAACATCCACAACTTAGAACAGTCGGCAATTCGCGGTCAATACTCCGCTGGCTGGATGAAAGGGAAACAAGTCCAAGGTTACAGGCAGGAGCCAGGAGTTAATCCCGAATCCACCACTCCGACCTATGTGGCGATGAAACTAATGATAGATAACTGGCGCTGGAAAGGCGTACCATTCTATCTTCGCACCGGGAAACGACTGCCCAAGAAAGTGACGGAAATTGCCATTCAATTCCGGGAAGTTCCGGTACTGATCTTTCAATCAGCCGCGCAACAGGCTAACCCCAACGTTTTAACTATGCGCCTGCAACCCAATGAAGGGATTTCCATGCGCTTTGAAGTCAAAATGCCTGGACCAGAACTCCGTACCCGTCCGGTAGATATGGATTTCCGCTATGGTTCTTCCTTTGGCAAAACTTCTGGAGACGCTTACGATCGCCTATTACTAGATTGCATGATTGGCGACCAAACTTTATTTACCCGCGCCGACGAAGTAGAAGCCGCTTGGCGAGTTGTTACCCCTGCCCTCACCGTCTGGGAAGCGCCGACAGACCCTGCTTCCATTCCCCAATACGAAGCCGGAACCTGGGAACCCAAAGAAGCAGAAGAATTAATCAATCGCGATGGTCGTCGCTGGCGCAGACTTTAAAATCACTCCATTACCCTACTAGAAATTATGGCAACCCAATCAGCACCATTAGTTTCTCTGCAAGCTCCTAAAGATGTTTCTCTGAGCGAAATTGAAAAGGAACTGAGTAAAATCTGGCAAAGTTACAGTTCCGCTAGCGAGGATGGAGCATTTCCCTCTGCCACCAGAGCGGCTACCTTCACCCTAGTAATTTACGAAACCGAAGAAACCCAACAACTGTTAGCTGCCTTGGGATTTTATAGCGGTCCGGTAGATGGTATTGGCGGTCCCCGCACTGATGCCGCTCTGAGAACTGCCCAGGAAACCTACGGACTAAAAGTAACTGGCAAAAGTAACCCCGAAACCCTAGCCAAACTGCGGGAAGAATTTGCTCAAGGTCGCGTGAATGGCAGAGGCCATAACAATGTTAAATCCCAGTATGCTTTAGATGCTAGAGGTTCGGGGGTAGCAGATGCGATCGCCGCCCAAAATCCCTGCCGAATTATTGCCCTCTGCCCCACCTCCGGCGAAGATCGCGGCGTTACCGCCCAAGTTTCGGCCTATTGTCCCATCCAAAAACAAAGTCGTAGCGTCCTCGTTTGCTGCGAATATATTACCCTAACAGGAACAGAAGCTGCCCTAGAAAGAATCAGCGGCATAGTTTCTTCCCTCCTAATTCCCGAACTACCCAAATTTTTCTGGTGGAAAGCTACCCCCGATCCCAATCAAGGCATCTTTCAAAAATTAGCTGATTTATCCAGTTGCGTAATCGTAGATTCTAGCTTTTTTCACGAACCAGAGGCCGATATTCTCAGAGTTAAAAACCTAATTGAACAGGGAATTAATCTTGCCGATCTTAACTGGCGGCGGTTAGCGGCTTGGCAAGAACTCAGTGCCGAAGCCTTTGATCCCCCAGAACGTCGTGCCGCCCTCAAAGAAGTAGACCGAGTAACCATTGATTACGAACAGGGTAATGCTACCCAAGCCTTAATGTTTTTAGGTTGGTTGGCAAGTCGGCTCCAATGGCATCCAATTTCTTATCATCAAGAAGAAGGCGATTACCATATTAAGCGAATTCAATTGGCCTCTGTAGATCAACGCCTAGTAGAAGTGGAATTAGCCGCTATTCCTACTGCTGATGTGGGCGAAGTGCCAGGAGATTTACTGGGTTTGCGCCTCACTTCCACTAATATAGAAGCTGATTGTTGCACAATTCTATGTTCCGAAACCTTGGGTTGTATGCGAATGGAAGCAGGCGGTGGCGCTCAATCTTGTCGCATCAATCAAGTCACTACCCTCGCCGATCAAAAAGCTGAATCCTTACTCGGACAGCAATTACAACGTTGGGGACGGGATATTTTGTATGCAGAAAGTTTGGCAGTCACAGCACAGATCATTAGACTGAAAGACGAAGAATAGTTAACGCGAGATAATCACTGAAGTTTGTAGTTGGGCTTCAGCCCTCCGGATTGGGGCTGAAGCCCAACTACAAGCTTTTCCTTTAGAATCAGTCTCATTCAAACACCTCGCTTGTACAAGCTATGGTTAACCTCACCTACAGTACCAATCGCATTCTTCCCACTGCTGAAGAATTGCCATCATCTGACGAAAAGCCAGTGGATAATCAGTTACAAAACGACATTCCCAATCTACTACTCAGTTTATTAGCCTTAATTTGGGCAAATCGGGATGACTGGTATTTTGGTGTAGATATGGGTGTTTATTATCACCCGGATGAACCAGCAATTGTTCCCGATGGATTTTTAGCAATTGGGGTAAAACGCGATACAGGAGAAAAAGGCAGATTGAGCTATTTGCGTTGGGCAGAAAATAATATCATGCCGATTTTGTCCTTGGAAGTAGTTTCGGAAACATATAACAGTGAATATGAGAAAAAGTTTGAGGATTACCAAAATTTAGGAATTCTTTATTATGCAATTTACAATCCTTTGATCGGCAGAAAAGGTAGGTTTAAAAATAGACAAAAATTGGAAGTGTATCGGTTAATAGAGGAAAAATATGAACTTTTGCCAAGTGAGAATAATCGAGTGTGGTTGCCAGAGATTGCGTTAGCGCTGGGATACGAAAATGGGGAACATATTGGCTGGTATCGCGAATGGCTCTATTGGTACGATGCGTCAGGAAATCGGTATTTAACTGCGAATGAAAGAGCGATTAATGCGGAAGCGATCGCCACTCAAGAACGCTTGATTGCTAACCAAGAACGTCTGGCGAAACAAGAAGCTGAGGCGATCGCTCTTCAAGAACGCCTGATTGCTAACCAAGAACGTCTGGCTAAACAAGAGGCTGAGGCGATCGCCCTTCAAGAACGTCTAGCGAAACAAGCAGCCGAGGAAAAAAACCAACGACTTGCCGAAAGACTCAGAGCGCTGGGAATTAACCCGGATGAAATCTAACCAGAACCATTTTGCTAACAGTCTTTCGGTGCTGATTATTCTACCAGTTTTTTGCGCGATCGCCCTAAAGTTGTGCTACCTTCACTTTTGGCATCTGAAATCTCAAGTTGATTGATTTATGACTTATTGCTTGGGCATCATTACCGAATCTGGTTTAGTTATGGCTTCTGACTCGCGCACTAATGCCGGAGTCGATCAAATCTCTACTTACCAAAAACTGTTTGATTTTTCCTGTCCTGGAGAGCGCGTCGTGCTAATCTGTACCTCCGGGAATCTTTCCATTACTCAGGGGGTAATGAATTGGCTAACCAAAGATATTAAAACTAAAGCCGATAATAATTTACATTCATTGCCCACTCTCTATGAAATCAGTAACTATATTGGCGCAAAGAGTCGCCAGGTGCAACAAAAAGATGCTGAATGGCTAGACAAAGATGGCGTTGATTATAAATGCAATTTTTTAGTGGGCGGGCAAATTAAAGGTGAAGAATTGCAACTTTATCGGATTTACAGTCAAGGCAACTGCATTCAAGCTACTCCCGAAACTCCTTTCTTGCAATTGGGAGAAACTAAGTATGGGAAACCAATATTAGACCGGACTCTGAATTACCAAACTTCCCTGGAAGCAGCGGCGAAAGCTGCTTTGCTGTCGATTGATTCCACCATGAAATCAAATATTTCCGTTGGTCCGCCAATTAGTATCGCTATGTACGAAACAGATACCTTTGTGGTTAAACATCAATTGCAATTGCGCTTAGGCGATCCCTATTTAGCCAAGATGCGGAAATTGTGGGAAGAATCCTTGAAACAAGCTTTTGATAATATGCCGAATATTGAATGGCAGCACCCTGCGGACAGTGTTGCAGAGGATTTGCCAACGGATTGATCGTTATTCTTTGTGCCTTTGTGCCTTTGTGTTTTTCCCACTAAGGTACAAAGAGACTAAGAAATTTCAATAACGATGTTTTTTAGTAGCTTCTTCTTCTAACCTGATGGCTAGATCAATAAATAATTTGATGTGACTAACCGTTCCCGAAATCCCCGCCTCGCCAATCGAGCAGCCATAGCGAGGAAAGCTTTCTTGGGGATGCTGCCAGCGCACCCACAATTTGCCATTAATTACCTTTGAGCTAATTCGCCAGCCCTTATATTGGGTGGGAATTAGGGAGAGATCGTTGGAGGGGAAATCGGGGAATTCTGAGAATTGGGATTGATTGGGTAAGAGCATCATTAGCCGAAACGAAGAACGCGATGCTCTTCATAATCCGTGAAAATACAGTGGTAAGTCGCGATCGCGTTCGCTACTTTAAGGTGATTTTTCGGGTGCGATCGCGTGAGTTGAAGGGTGGTTGCGGCGTGACGAACCCGCCGCGATTAATGTGACTAAACTCACATAGCTAGGCTAATCGGGCTGAAACCTCTACCAATCGGTGCGGGGAGTGTCAATTCTGACCCCCATTCCGGTACTCTATTCCTAGTCTAAAAGATTGCCAAGGAGCCTGAAGCAATGAGCGCTGAGATTTTTAATACAGCTATTCTATCAATTACCTTAACGATGGTGGGCTTGGGATTGGGCTTTCTGTTCTTGAAAATCCAAGGTAAAGCCGAGTAGCAACGGTAGAGGGCAGGATTGGGGGGAGGAATTTCCACTATTCCTGCCCCTTTTTCTTTTTAGCTACTGGGACAACGCCCAAATTTCTGATAATCTTAGAGAAAGTTTAAGATTCTTTACGAAAAATTGCTTTGATGAGCATATTAATTGTTGGTGCCACAGGCACTCTAGGCAGACAGGTAGCTAAACGCGCCTTGGATGAAGGCCACAAAGTCCGCTGTTTGATCCGCAACCCCAAAAAGGCGGCATTCTTAAAAGAGTGGGGGGCAGACTTAGTGCAGGGCAATCTCTGCAAACCAGAAACCCTCGCCGCTGCTCTAGCTGGGGCAACTGCCATTATTGATGCCTCCACCACCAGACCGACAGATTCCTGGAGTATTAAGCAGGTAGACTGGGAAGGCAAGGTATCTCTAATCCAAGCTGCCAAAGCTGCCGGAGTAGACCGCTATATTTTCTTTTCTTGGCTGGGGGCTGAAGAGTTTCCCAACGTACCGCTGATGGAAATTAAGCGTTCTACAGAACTATTTTTAGCCGAGTCGGGATTAAACTATACAATTCTGCGTCCCTGCGGCTTTCTGCAAGGTTTAATTAACGAGTACGCGATTCCAATTTTAGAAGGACAGGCGGTTTGGGTGACGGGCAATAGCTCGGCAGTTGCTTACATCGATACGCAAGATGCCGCCAAATTTGCCATTCGCGCCCTCTCCGTGCCAGCCACTGAAAAGAGAACTTTTCCCCTAGTGGGGACTCGTCCGTGGGATGCTTACGAAATTATCCGGTTGTGCGAGCGTCTTTCCGGGAAAGAGGCTAAAATTTCTAAAATGCCCCTGGGTTTTTTGCGTTCGGTACGGCAGGTAACGAAATTCTTCCAGTGGAGTTGGAATGTTGCTGATAGGTTGGCTTTTGCTGAAGTGATGGCAACTGGTAAGCCACTGACAGCCCCAATGGATGAGGTTTATGAAGTTTTTGGCCTCAAGGTCGAAGAAACGACTACTCTAGAAGATTACCTGCAAGACTATTTCAACCGGATTTTGAAGAAACTCAAAGAGTTGGATTACGAGCAGAATAAAAATAAAAGCCAGAAACCCGCTAAAAAGAAAATGCTGTTTCCTTTCTAGGGACGGCGATCGCACTTTAGCTACAAGTTGCCAATTTTTGCCACCATCACTTTAATACGAGCGTGCCGAAAGCAGGGATTATTTATAACGATGTGAAACCTGTAGCTTGTCGAATTGCCCACGAGGTCAAAGACAAGCTAATTGAGTCTGGCTGGGAAGTTTGCCTCACTTCTGGGAGTGGCGGCATTCTCGGTTATTCCCACCCAGATCGCCCCATCTGCCATACTACGATTGATTCCCTCATTCCTCCCGGTTTTGACGAAGAAATGAGTTTTGCCATTGTCTTTGGGGGCGATGGCACTGTCTTAGCAGCTTTTCGCCAAGTGGCACCCTGCGGAGTGCCGTTACTAGCAGTGAATACGGGACACATGGGTTTTTTGACCGAAACCTATGTCAATAATTTGCCCCAGGCGTTGGAATTGGTAATGGCGGGGAATTATGAGATTGAGGAACGGGCGATGCTGTCGGTACAGCTGTTTGACCAGGATTTTCTCCTCTGGCAAGCCCTCTGCCTCAATGAAATGGTGATTCATCGGGAACCCCTAACCAGTATGTGCCATTTTGAGGTGCAAGTAGGACGGCACGCCCCGGTTGATATTGCTGCCGATGGGTTAATTGTGTCTACACCCACTGGTTCCACGGCTTATTCTCTCAGTGCTGGGGGACCAGTGGTGACACCAGGAGTGCCAACTTTGCAACTGGTACCAATTTGTCCCCATTCCCTGGCATCACGAGCCTTGGTGTTTGCCAATACGGAGCCAGTGACGATTTATCCCGCCAATCCCAATCGGTTAGTTATGGTGGTGGATGGTAATGGGGGGTGTTATGTATTGCCAGAATTTCGGGTAAAGTTAGAGCGATCGCCATATTCTGCCCGATTTATCCGCTTGCAACCCCCGGAGTTTTTCAAGATTCTCCGAGAAAAGTTGGGTTGGGGTTTGCCGCACATTGCCAAGCCAACTTCGGTGGAGTTGCCTTAAAAAACCGGGCGATCGCCCTGAAATTCCTGAAAAAGCAGGCGATCGCCTATAATATAAAACTAGCTGCATCAAGGGCGATCGCCATGACTGAGATATTAACTCCCATAGATCTGCCACCTCAATTTCCCGATCATACCCAACTGCCAGAAGAAGATGGTACGTTTGTGAAGAATTTTCAGGAGCATCCCCAAAGCATTATTCTCACTGATTCCCTCAGTTCGGTTTTACAGCAGTTGCATCCCGATGGACAATACTGCATTGGACAAGATTCTGGGATCTATTGGCGAGAAACTGAACCGCCAGAAAAAGGAGCCGAAGCCCCGGATTGGTTTTATGTGTCGAATGTCCCACCGAAATTAGATGGTAAGATTCGCCGTTCCTATGTGTTTTGGCGAGAATTTAAACCCCCTCTAATTGCTTTGGAATTTGTCAGCGGTAATGGTGCAGAAGAACGGGATAAAACTCCTTTATGGGTTTCTGGGACAGGAACTACTCAGAAACCAGGGAAATTCTGGGTCTACGAGCAGATTATTCGCATTCCCTACTACGGTATCTATGAAATTCATAGCGGCAAGTTAGAAGTTTATCACCTGATTGATTTTACTTACCACCAACTAGAACCAAACGAACGGGGACATTACCCAATTCCCCTTTTACAAGTTGAATTGGGATTATGGCAAGGCAGCTATCAAAATCAAACCCAATTGTGGTTGCGCTGGTGGGATTTGGAAGGTAACTTGTTGCTGACTGGTAGGGAACAAGCCGAATTGGAAAGCCACCGTGCCGAGCAAGAACACCAACGTGCCGAATTGGAACGCCAACGTGCGGAATTGGAACGCCAACGCGCCGAAATTGCGGAACAAAAAAATGCACAATTATTAGAGTTGCTGCGAGCTAGGGGAATTGACCCAGATGCTTTGAGTTGAAATCGGAGAGATAACCTAATAGACTGACTCAGAAATATGGAAACAGTCCGGAGTAGGAAATTCTAACCTGGATATTGGTTGCGATTGACTGGCGAACATTTAAGGAAGAAAATCTGTGCAATGTCCCAAAGATAAAAAAATTACCCTAGAAGATGGCTTTTTGGCAGGAAACTTGGCAGTGAAGCAATGCCCTGATTGTAAGGGAACGTGGATACCTGCCACCAACTACGAACAGTGGCAAGAGAGACAAGTTCCATCAGCCGTACCGCCAGAAACTTTGGTAAAACGTTTAGATGTGGACTTCGTGCAGTCACCTTTGGATACTAGAGCGGCATTGTGTCCGGAGTGCAATCGCTATTTGGCAAGGGCAAAGGTGATGCTGAAGTCGCCATTTTATGTGGAACGCTGTCCCAATTGCAACGGAATTTGGTGCGATCGCGGTGAGTGGGAAATTTTGACTAAACTAGGATTGCACGCCACCATCCAACAACTATTTTCTAATGAATGGCAGGCGCGAGTAATGCGATCGCACCAAACTGAAAAGGAAAAGCAAGCCACAGCAGATAAACTAGGAGCAGAACTAGCAGAGCGATTATTTGAGCTAGCCGATTTGCTGGAAAATCATCCCAATGGAGATTTTGGCGTGGCCTATCTGATGCGAAGGTTTAACAATTGACACTCCCATGCCTAAAGGCGATGGGATTCTTGAATCAATGACCAAATTTAACTAATTCCGATCGCTCAGAACTAACCAGAGATTCAGTCTCCTCAAGCGTAGAAATTCCGGTGTGTCCCACCGTATTTTTTAACTCTAACCCTCTCGCTAAAATATTCTTGGCAGCGTTTAAATCCCGATGTTCAACTAATCCACAACTAGGACATTGATGAGTTCGAGTAGATAAAGATTTCTCTACTCTTATCCCACATTGATGACAATCCTGAGATGTGAAATGGGGTGCTACTGCCATCACCTGAACGCCACATATTTTGGCAAAATAATCTACCCAATTTATGAACATCGACCAGGCTGCATCAGATATTGATTGAGCTAGTTTATGGTTCTTGACCAGATTTGACACTTTTAAGTCTTCATAGACAATCACATCGCTAGATGTTACTAACCGCCGTGCAGTTCTGACTGCAAATTCTCGACGTTGCCTACTAACTTTTAAGTGTTTCCTTGCCATTTTATTAATGGCTTTTTTTAGGTTATTAGAGCCTTGCTTTTTCCGAGAAACCTTTCGCTGTAGTCGCTTTAAAGCCTTTTCTGATTTCCTTAAGAATCTCGGATTTTCGATTTGATTTCCTTCGGAATCAGTGTAGAAATACTCTAAGCCTAGATCGATCCCAACTGCTTTACCTGTTGGGGGTTGGGCTTCGGAGCGTTCGACGTTGATTAAGAATTGACTATAGTACCCATCGGCTCTTTTCACCACCCTGACTCTTTTGATTTGGTCAATCTGATAGAAGTTTAGATCTCGACTCCCGATTAGTTTGAAAGTCCCAGCTTTAAACCCATCGGTGAATGTCAGCTTTTGACGACATTCAGACAGGGACCACCCAGTTTGTTTATACTCAACCGATCTGCCCCGTTTTTTGAACTTGGGGTATCCTTTTTTCGGTTTCTTCCCTCTACAGTTTTGATAGAATCGAGCAATTCCTGTCCAAGCTCTATCAGCGGATGCTTGTCTGGCTTGGGAATTTAGTTTCTTCGCCCATTCAAACTCTTTAGCTCAAGTGCTGCTATGCCAACAACTATTGACCTCGACTTCGGACAATAGGTGGAAACTTGTGCTAAAAAGTGTGAGATAGATAAAAAACAACATCCATGACCGCCACCACAGTTAAACCCAAACACGAAGTTAAAGACCTCTCCCTAGCGCCCCTGGGCAAACAACGCATCGAATGGGCAGGGCGGGAAATGCCTGTATTGCGGCAAATACGCGATCGCTTTGAGCAAGAAAAGCCCCTAGCAGGCATCAGATTAATTGCTTGCTGCCACGTTACCACAGAAACCGCCCATCTAGCGATCGCCCTCAAAGCGGCTGGTGCTGATGCCCTTCTGATTGCCAGCAACCCCCTCTCTACCCAAGACGATGTAGCCGCTGCCCTAGTAGTTGAGTATGGCATTCCGGTTTTTGCCATCAAAGGTGAAGATGCCGAAACTTACAAACGGCACGTTTTCATCGCCTTAGATCATCGCCCTAGCGTAATTATTGACGATGGTAGCGACGTAGTTGCTGCCCTACTCCAAGAACGGAAACACCAAATTCCTGAAATTATTGGTACTACCGAAGAAACCACCACCGGAATTGTTCGCCTCCGAGCCATGCTCCGGGATGGCGTTCTGACTTTCCCCGCAGTCAACGTTAACGACGCTGACACCAAGCATTTCTTTGATAACCGCTATGGCACTGGGCAATCAACTTTAGATGGCATTATCCGGGCTACCAACGTCCTCCTAGCAGGTAAAAATATCGTCGTAGCAGGTTATGGTTGGTGCGGCAAAGGTACAGCCATGCGTGCTAGAGGCTTGGGTGCTAACGTGATTGTCACAGAAATTGACCCCACCAAAGCCATTGAAGCAGTTATGGATGGCTTCCGAGTCATGCCTATGTCTGAAGCCGCTTCTATTGGGGACATCTTCATCACCGTCACTGGCAACAAGCACGTCATTCGCAGCGAACACTTCGATGTCATGAAAGATGGCGCAATGGTTTGCAATTCCGGTCACTTTGACATTGAAATTGACCTTAAAGCCCTGGGAGAAAAAGCCAAAGAAGTTCGACAAGCTCGCAACTTCACCCAAGAATACCGCCTGCAAAATGGTAAATCTGTCATTGTGTTAGGAGAAGGACGGTTAATTAACTTAGCCGCTGCCGAAGGACATCCTAGCGCTGTGATGGATATGAGTTTTGCTAACCAAGCTTTAGCTTGCGAATACCTAGTCAAAAACAAAGGTCAGTTAGCACCCGGAATTCACTCCATCCCTGTCGAAGTAGATAAAGAAATTGCCCGTTTGAAATTGCAGGCGATGGGAATTAACATTGATTCCTTAACCGCCGATCAAATCGAGTACACTAACTCTTGGACATCGGGAACATAATTCCTTTTTTACTCTGTAGCAATCCTATCCTGCCCTTTCCCTGGAAAAGTGATTGGCGACTGCTGCTAATCCTCAGCCAATGGTAAGGGCAGTTGATAATAGGATTGCTTGATGACTGAGCGACAAGAGAGCAACATTCCTGTTTATTTACTGGTAAATTGTGGCTAGACTTTCATTAGAACTAGAACGGTTCTTTTTTGAAGAAGAAAGACCACCTCAAGTAACACTTGCAGATATTTTGCTCATTGCCGGAGAGCGAATTTTTGGGTTTTTATTTGTGATGTTGGCATTTCCATCGGCATTGCCTTTGCCAGCACCGGGCTATTCCACACCCTTTGGAATGGTAATTTTCTTATTAGCTGTGCAGCTAATCGCTGGAGCCAACACTCCTTGGTTACCAGAAAAGATTCGGAATCGTCCTATTGAACTGACACAAGTACAAGGCGTTCTGAAAGTCGGACTTCCTTGGTTGCGAAGAATTGAAACAATTTCTCGGCCTCGATTGACTTATATTTGCAATAGCCTACCTGGTCGGGTAACAATTGGGATGGCGATCGCACTGATGGCAATTTCCATGATGATTCCTATTCCTGGAACCAATACCTTACCAGCTATGGGAATTTTTGTCACGGGATTTGGGTTGTTAGATGATGATGGGGCAATCAGTCTCAGTGGTTTAGTTTTGTGTTTAATGGGTGCTATTCTCACTTCTTCCATTTTATTTGCCTTGTTCGCTGGTGGTTCCAGCTTGCTAGACTGGCTCAAAGCTTGGCTTGGTCGCTAATTTTTAAAAACCTTTGAACAGCCATTAACCTAATCAAATTAGCTGGACACTTCTCCTATGCCTTTAGACTTACAAAACCTACAAGATCTCATTAAAACCTATGGTGCTGTCTTTGGCTATTTAGTGATTTGGGGAATTATCTTTGCGGAATCGGGATTATTTTTTGGCTTTTTCTTGCCTGGAGATACTTTGCTCATTGTTGCCGGAGTCTTGGCTTCTCCTCAAATTGGAGTTTTGAATATTTGGGTATTAGTATTTGGATGTTTTGTCTTTGCGGTTTTAGGTGATAACGTCGGTTATGCAACTGGCTATAGATTTGGCAGAAAACTATTTCAGAAAGAGGATTCTTGGCTGTTTAAAAAGCAGCATTTAATTACGGCTGAGAATTTTTATGAAAAACATGGTAAAAAAGCTATTGTCCTCGCTAGATTCATGCCCATTGTCCGCACATTTGCCCCGATTGTTGCCGGAATTGCGGCGATGCACTATCGAACTTTTATGGCCTATAATCTGATTGGGGGATTACTGTGGGCAGTGGGAGTAACCTTCTTAGGATATTTACTGGTAGGCATGATTCCACCGGAGTTATTGGATAAATATCTGTTGGGAATTATTGCGGTTGTAATTGTATTGTCTTTCTTACCATCAGTTTTCCACATTATTCAAGAACGCAATTCCCACAAAGAATAAAATTGGATGATGAAGGCTACAAATTTATTACCACTGAACCATTAGGTAAAGGCGGACAAAGGGGCGAAAGACAAGTTTGGCAAGCAGTGCAAACTGTCTTCGCTACCAGGGAATGTCTCGCCTATTGGCGCTATCCAATTTTTTCGCAAGTGGGCAGCAGTCGGAAGGAGCCAGATATTTTAATTATTGACCGAGAACTGGGTTTAATTATTATTGAAGTTAAATCAATTACCATCGATCAAATTGTCGGAATTTCCGGGCATCGCTGGCAACTTAAAAACTTCTATACTAAGAGTATTAACCCCTACGAACAGGCCGAAAATCAACTTTTTGCTTTGTTGGGGTATTGCGATCGCGAACCCACCTTGCGCCGCCAAATTAGCGGACGCGCCCTAGTTGCTTTGCCTTTAATTACATCAGTTCAATGGCAACAAACTAACTGGCATCAATTACCCAGTTGTCCGCCGTTGATTTTTCAAGATCACTTAAATTTATTCTCCAAAGTTCACCAAACTCCCCCGGTAATTAAAGGCAAAAATATTAATGACGAACAATGGCAATTATTATTAGCTGTCATTGGCGGCAATCCAGTTTATCGTCAGCCCAAAACTACGATTGAACCACCTCCCAATAGTCGCGGGAGCATTTTGGTAGCGGCACGAAATTGGCTGGCAGAAATTGACTGGCAACAAGAATGTATTGGTAAACAAATCCCTCCTGGCCCCCAACGAATTCGCGGTATTGCTGGTTCGGGAAAAACAGTGCTGTTATGCCAAAAAGCTGCTTGTATGCACTTAAAATATCCCGATTGGCACATTGCTCTAGTATTTTTCAGCCGCAGTTTATACGAACCGATGGTGAGACAATTAGACAAATGGTTGCGGCGATTTAGCAGTAATGAAGTCAGCTATGATGCCCAAAATCCTAAATTACAAGTTCTCCATGCTTGGGGCGCAAAAGAGCGTCCAGGACTTTATAGCCTGCTCTGCGAAGCCGCTGGCGTGAAGCGATTAACTGTTTTCAATACTGATAGAAAACAACCCCAAGAAGCTTTAGCCGAAGTTTGCAGCCAGTTATTACAAGCGGTAACTATTCCCCAAGTTTTTGATGCCATCTTAATTGATGAAGGACAGGATTTAATTGTTAATGATAATTTGAAATTTTATGACAAACAGCCCTTTTATTGGATGGCATATCAAGCCTTAATTCCGGTTGGCCCCCAAAATCCCGATCAAAGAAGATTAATTTGGGCTTATGATGAGGCTCAAAGTCTAGATAATTTAAGCATTCCTACGGCTAGCGAATTGTTTGGGGATGAGTTGGCGCATTTGGTAACGGGGCGGTATTCAGAAGGAATTAAAAAGAGCGAAGTGATGCACCGTTGCTATCGCACTCCTAGTCAAATACTGACAGTGGCGCGAGCTTTGGGTATGGGTTTATTGCGTCCGAGGGGAATGTTGGCAGGAATTACCAGAACAGAAGATTGGCAGGCGATTGGCTATGAAGTGAAAGGGCGATTTACCAGGGGACAACAGGTAACTTTACAGCGGTTAAATAATCATCCTGTACATAGAGTTGCCCAACTTTGGCAGGGGCAGGTTTTAGAAATGGAAATTTATGGCGATCGCCAGTCAGAATTAACTGCTTTAGCCGATAATATTCGCTATAATCTGCAACAAGATGGTTTGCAACCTAGTCGAGAAATTTTGGTGATAGTTTTAGGCAATAGTTTTGAAGCGATGCAGTTGGAGATGCACGTAGCCGAATTCTTACTTGCCCAAGGAATTAAAATTTTTATTCCTGGTACTGCCAGCCCAAATACGTTAAAATCAGATCTGGAAAATCGTAACCCCAACAAGTTTTGGCATCCCGGTGCTGTGACAGTTTCCCGCGTTCATCGCGCCAAGGGTAACGAGGCAGATATGGTTTATGTCTTGGGTATCGATCGAGTTGCCGAAAATGAAAGTAAAATTGGTTATCGCAACCAATTATTTGTCGCTTTAACCAGGACGCGGGGTTGGGTAAAATTAAGTGGGATTGGCAAGTATAGTTTTTATCAGGAAATTCAGCGGGTAATTGCCAGCGGCGATACTTTTACTTTCACTTTTAATTATCCTCCCCAACGAGAAATCAGCGTTACCGATGCCGGAGAACTATTACAGCGGTATGCGGCTGGGGATAGAAATTTTCAAGGCGCAGATTTACGGGGGATTCAGTTGGCGGGGGCTGATTTACGAAATGTTAATTTAATTAATGGGCAACTAGCGGGGGCAGATTTGCGGAAAGTGAGGTTGGATGGTGCTAAACTAGCGATCGCTGACTTAACCAATGCTAACTTAAGCGATGCCAGTTTGCGAAAAGCCAATTTAGTGGGAGCCGTTTTACAGGGAGCTAAATTGAATTTTGCTGACTTGACTCGTGCCGACTTCAGCGATGCCGATTTAAGCCATGTGCAGTTAATTGGGGCAAATTTGACAGGGGCAAATCTCAGCGCTGCCGATCTTAGTGGGGCGAATTTAACAGGTGCTAATCTAGAAGCAGTAGAATTAACCGATGCTAATTTAACTGGGACAATTATGCCAGATCATTAGCATTGCTGAAGTCCTGTCCAAGAATACTTCTCCCGCTAATACCCAAGAATTCATCAATTATTCGGTTTTTTCTAAGTTTTGCACTTTTTCTTGTACCCAAAGCCGCAAAGACTTACTAGCTTTTACTTCATCCAATTTTCCTTCAGCGAGAAATTGGTAAAGTCGCTCTTTGATTTCCCAAGAAAATGTCGGACTGTTTTCAACTTCCACATACTGACTATTTTGAAGTTGATAAATTCGCAGTATTTTACCGTTATAGCGCCAAAACTCAGGGACTCCCATACTAGCATACAAACTAAGTTTGTTAATGTTGGTATGGGTAATATCTATTTCGGCAATTAAGTCTGGGGGAGGGTCAGTTTTGAGATCGACAATTTTACCCGCAACTTTGGGTTGATTTTGAATATAATAGCAATCATCCGGTTCTGAGCCTTTTTGTAAATCGGGACGGTTTAAAGTGGTTGAACCCATAGTTTTGATTTTTAATTCCAACTCTTCTACCAAAACCCGAATAAAGAGTTCAATCAACCGTACGCCACTTTCATGTTCTTCTAAAGGCATGGTAATTTCCAATGTTCCTTGGTCATAGGTAAGTCGAGAGGAGCGGTTGTTACCTAGAGCCGCTAAAATTTGTTCATAGCTTTGCCAACTGATGTTGTAAAAAACTACCCGTTGTTCTGCTAAAGTAATTTCTGTGGGAATAGTAGTAATTTTCTCGGCTGTAGCAATCATACTGGCCTCCGGATTTAGCTGCAATTGTATAGTTATGCTGACAGGACTTACGCAGTTGCTCCGCATATAGCGTTGATGGTGCGTTACGCTGGCGCTAACACACCCTACTAGACTGTTTCAGCTAATTTGATGCAATAGAAAACCGCAGCAAGTCAGATAATCAGAGCTTGTGGGGATTTTCTTAATGCCCCATTTTAGCTGAAACAGTCCACTACGAATAGAGGCGTTGCGTAAGTCCTATTAATAATAAGAGCTTTTTTAGAAAAACTGAGCGCTACCAATACCAAATGAATGGCATTTCGCGCTCAGTTAGAGTGGGGTACTTGCCCCGAAAACAGTTGGTTGCCCCTTCGGAAATCCCTCTGGACTAGATTGCTCAACTCAAGTAGGCTGCGGTGCTACCGCGTCCATTAGCTTGTCGCAAGCCCTACCGGAATACGCGGTAGCACCGACAGCCAACACAGTTAAGAGCAGGCTAGTGATGCGTAATTCAACTAACGACACGGACAGCGATCCACTGCCCAAATTGCAAGGCTGTTTGCCAACTGGATTGACTTGGCAATCTCTATTCTATTTCAGATCGGGCAACTTTTGCTAAATTTTCAAAAATCACTGCGATCGCGCTTTATGACTAGATTTATTCACGACAGGTTCGCCAAGGACTATTTAGAAGAGGCACTTTCTCCTTTGGGGATAGTCACTCTCAATCTTGAAGTCTCCTCAGAAGTTCGGTTTGTGGATGTTTTTTTCACTCCCACTACCGTCGCCTCAGATTATACTGAAAGATTAGGGACGCTAGGCAAAATGGCAACATCCCCTGCCATTTTTGAACCATTTCGCAATCCCGTCAGTAACGCTGGGATTTCCAGTTGTTTAGGTAAATTGTTCGATGTTAGAGCCGAGTTAGAGCGGCGAGGCAGAAGAGAAAATTTGCGAGTTGATGAGATTGCCCTGCCTAATTTATGGATTCTGACACCAACCGCATCAGCAGATTTGTTAGAGGGATTCCATGCTACCCTGGATCTCAATAACTGGTTGCCGGGAATCTATTTTTTAGGTAAGTATCTCCGAAGTGCGATTGTGGCAATTCATCAGCTACCAGTCACAGAGGAAACTTTATGGTTGAGGCTTTTAGGCCGAGGGAAAGTGCAACAACAAGCGATCGCCGAATTAACAAGTTTACCTTTCGATAACCCACTGCGAACCAACGCGCTAGAATTAGTCTATCAGTTGCAGTCTAATCTGGCAACAAATCAATCGCAGTCATTAGACAGAGAAGATCGGGAGTTGGTTATGGCAATCGCCCCAGTTTTTCAGCAAAAACTAGCAGAAGCGGAACAAAAAGGACGGCAGGAAGGTAGACAAGAAGGTACTGAACAAGGAAGACAGGAAGCACAACGTTCGATGCTAGAAAATTTCTGGCAGGTGCGGTTTGGCAAATTAGATCTGGGGATAACCGACTGGTTTGCCCCGGTATCAGTTTTACCTGCGGCGGAATTTACTACCTTGTTTCTACAGTTATCAACCATCTCAGCCGATGAGACGGGTAAGCCACAAGCACTCAGGTTACTAGCCGAAAATGTGTTGAAATTTTACTTGGGGGAATTTGACGACAGTCTTGCCAATCTGATTTCAATTTTACTAGAGCGATCGCCTGAAGATTTATCTCTATTGTTGCCCCAACTCCCCCAATTATCGATTGAAGAGTTGCGAGCTTGGTTGAACGATGGGAAATAATTCTACTAAGCTTTACTAAAAATAGCGGTAATTGATTAATTACCGCTAGGGGAAAACCAGATTTTCAGTTACACCTTGGTTAAATCCTGATGCTTTAAAACCGCTTGCGAGGGGGTAGTGCCATCTCGTAGTCGCGCCACACACCCACCAGAACCCCTTGTAAATGTACGTCAATTGCCTTGGCTTCAATCGGTTGGTACTTGGGATTGGCAGGTTTGAGGGTGACTTGTTCTCCCTTACGGTAAAAGTGTTTCAGGGTAGTTCCATGTCCTTCCACTCGCGCCGCCACAATGGTGCCATTTTTGATCGTTTCCGGGGCAGAGACGGGCTGCATGATTGCTAAATCCCCTTCGGCAATGTGATCCTCAATCATGCTATCTCCGTGAACTTTCAAGGCAAAAAAGTTAGGTTGCCGGAAAATGCTGCCTAAATCTAGATGTTCTGGGGCATCAGTAAAGGGTTCCACTAAACCACCAGCAGCGATCGCGCCTAAAACTGGCAATCCACCAGCATTCGATCTGGTAATTCTAATCGTCCGAGCTTGACCTTCTAACCAATCAATATAACCCTTCCGACGCAAATGATCTAGCCTGCTTTGAATGGGTGCTGGCGACTTGAGAGACATGGCTCTCATCATCTGCCGAATCGACGGGGCGTGTTGGTGTTCGTGAATATAAGCAACTAACCAATCATAAAGTTGTTGTTGCGGTTCAGTTAAAATTTCCATAACTCGGCATAATGGAAGGAGGGTAAAGAATGATCCTTCTAAGAACATTCGTACTACTAAATTGCCCTATTTGTCCAGTATTTCAACCACCACTATGTCATTTTTTATCCCTAAGCTGAAGTTAGGGGGATAAAAAACTGCCGGACTTTGCGAACAAAATCATCCTGGAGTGCGAGAACCCCGGCCTTTTTTCACCAGGGGATGAACCGTAATTCGACAAGTTTTAACTTGCCGGAAAAACCTTGGGGAGTATGGCTGCAACCTGAGTAGCAACATCCGTTCAGAATCAACTTTTTTTCAAGGCAAAATATTTTTTCCCCTTGACTTCCCAAGGCGTTTTTAGTGCCGATAGCGCAGCGTGGCGACAGCCATAGAATCGAAACAATAATAGCAATTATAGTGGCAACTGCACTAACTCCCTGCCAAAAAGGGTTTTGAAGATTGAATTTAGTCAAAAATTACTCATATATAAAATCCTTGCATTACAACATTGATTGTCAGAAAGTTATCATGCAGACAAATAGGATTAACACACTGCGTCATAATTTCCGGTTCCTTATGCCCTGATAACCAATGTTACCGAAAATGGTGCAACATATCTACAACTCTGATAAAGTTTACCGGAGGGTCAACAACTCAAGTGTATGAAGAACATATTTCGGTGTGGAGTCGGTTTAATCGTTTTGGCACTAGCCAGCATCCCTGCCCAAGCAAATTCCGCTGAGGCAGAAAATCATCATATCGTGACAGAAAGCGCGATCGCCCAGGAACCCTTGGCAGTTCCCCCCCTGGATGCCGAGGAAACAGACACTGCCACCATGGAACAAGTTACCTCAGTCGATCAATTATCAGACATTCCCCCCGGACATTGGGCGCAGGAATCCCTGGTAATGCTTTCCGAACGTTACAATTGTTTGCCCGCTCCCCGCGCCAATGGTAAATTTAGAGGCGATCGCGCCCTCACCCGTTACGAATTTGCCGCCGCCTTCAAAGCCTGTTTGGACACCATCGATAAATTCCTGGCAGAACAGGTAGAACGCAAGCGCAACCCAGAAGAATTAGTCATTCTGAAAAGATTAAATCAGGAATTTGAGCAAGAAATTGCCCGCACTGCCGAATCGCGCCTCGATCCCATCGGCGATCGCATCGCCTTCTTGGAAAATCATCAATTTTCCACCACCACTAAACTCTTTGGTCAAGTAATTGTTGGAGTCCAAGGACGGAGCAACAACACTAGGGATATTTCCCCTCGGGATGGTATCAAAGAAACTGCCGATTCCAGCACTCAAATTAACGTCATCAGCAACGTTCAATTAGGCTTAATTTCCCAATTTCCTGATAATAGTATCCTATTTACCGGATTGCAGTCAGGTAATGGTAGCACCGATTCTAACCTCATCAATGATGTTCGCCTAGGCTATGAAGACAATACCAATAACAGCTTGAAAATTAGCGATTTATCCTATCGCTTCTACACCGGGAAAAAATTTGCCATTACCGTTGGACCCGCTGGTGTCAATGCTATTACAGTCTTTCGCGGACAAAACCGCTTTGAAACCGCTGGCAGTGGACCCATTTCTGCCTTTGCCCAACGCAATCCAATTTTGAGTATTGGTAGTGGTAACGGCGGTAATGGCAGCGGCGGTATTGGCTTTGATTGGCAAATGGACCCCCGCGTCAGTATGCAAGGAATTTTTTCCGCAGCAACTCCCGGCAATCAAGGCAACAGACAAGGTTTATTTAATGGCGGCTATGCCACTGGATTGCAACTTACCCTTAACCCTGCCAACAAACTAGATACCGCCCTGTACTACATTCATGCCTATTCCCCCTTGGGTTTTCTGGGGACACAAATTGGCGACGATCAATTAGCTGGAAAAGGATTTCCTCTACTCACAAATGCTGTGGGAGCCAGTGCAAATTGGCAGATTGCACCAGAAATTACTTTAGGCACTTGGGGCGGCTATAGTAGTTCCTTTATGCCGGGATTGCGAGGAACCGTAGAAACTACTAATTGGATGGCCTATATCAATTTCCCAGACTTGTTTGGCAGAGGTAATTTGGGGGGAATTTATGTTGGGCAGCCACCCAAAATTACTGGCAGTAACTTACCCACGGGTTTTAATGTACCAGGATTGTTGAATAATTCAGTTGGTAGTCCCGGAGGAGAACCAGGTACGACTACCCATGTTGAGGCTTTTTATCGCTGGCAAATCAATGATAACATTAGCATTACACCGGGATTTTTGTTGATTTTCCAGCCCCGGCATACCCCTGCCAGTGATAATATTAGCGTTGGTTTGTTGCGGACTACTTTCCAGTTTTAAAAGGGGAAAGTAACTAAATTCAGATCTGACTGTAAATCTAAATGTGAAGAGAGAGGTAAATTCCCATTTGCCTCTCCCAATGATCAAAAATCTCCCTGCCTGAAGGATTATGACTAGGTTTATTCACGACCAATTTGCTAAAGATTACCTCAAAGAACTATTATTATCTTTAGGAGAGGTAGAAACTAGCCACAATCTAGCCGGAGAAGTTCGAGAAATAGATGTTTGGTTTGTTCCAACATTAGAACCAACAGGCGATTTTCCTCCGGGAACGGTTCGCGATCGCCAAAGTCTAGGATTATTAGGAAAGTTGGCGACGACGGCGGCAATTTTTGAACCATTCCGCAATCCCGTCACCCCTAGCCAAGTTCGCAGCTGTATGGGTAAACTGTTTGATATCCACGCAGATTTGGAGCGACAAGCTAAACGAGAAAACACCAAAGTTAATCCAGATAACTTACCCCAGCTATGGATTTTGACTCCCACCGCCTCAGTAACTTTATTAGATGATTTTAGAGCGATCGCCAATGAAAATAACTGGCTACCAGGAGTCTATTTTCTTGGCAACCAGCTAAAAACAGCCATAGTTGCCATCCACCAGTTACCACGTACCCCCGAAACACTATGGTTGAGAATTTTAGGTAAAGGTACAGTCCAAAAACAAGCAATTGCCGAACTAAAACTACTGCCAGAATCGAACCTATTCCGCGCCAATGCGCTAGAGTTACTGTATAACTTGCAGGCGCACTTACAAGCCAATCAAGAATTGGATGAAGAGGAGAAAGTTTTAATTATGGAATTAGCCCCACTTTATTGGCAACAGATGGATGCAATTAAACAACAGTCAAGGCAAGAAGGCATTCAACAAGGGATACAACAAGGTATGCAACAAGGTATGCAACAAGGTATACAACAAGCGCAGCAAGTGATTGTAGAAAACTTGCTCAAAGTTCGCTTTGGTTCAGTAGATGCAGAACTTTCAGGGATCATTGCCCCTTTGTTACAGTTGCCGCCAGAGGAATTTACCTTATTGCTGATGCAATTATCTCGCGAAGAACTTTTAACTAGGTTTAGATCGCCTGATTAGTATTTAAAAACCAAAACTAAACTACTTCAATTTCTTGGAGGTGAGCGATCGCCACATTAGCCTTCTTCAAATAAGATGGGATGGGCGGTTTCCAGCAAATCCCGATGCTGCCAGCGGCTCCCGCCCGGTTTGCCATTTCAATATCTCCCGCCGCATCCCCCACCATCAAGGTAGCATTTGGCGCTACCCCCAACCGCTGACAAGCTTGTAAAAACAGTTGAGGATCTGGTTTGCTCAAACCATCTTCTACCCCCATTGCCAATTGCAGAATATCCTCTAATTGATGGTGTTGGACAAAGGATTGTACTGAGGCGGGGGGAGCAGCAGAGAGAATCCCTAATTTCAATCCTGCCTGGGAAAGCTTTTGCAATACTGCCAAACTGCCGGGAAAGACTGGTGAGGGAGCAGATTTTTGGATAACTAATTCAGCTTCCGTAAAGGCACGATGAGCGATCGCTTGTGATTCTAACCAACTTCGCCCAGTTTCGGCAACATAAGCCGCCGCTGCAATTTCGCATTCCCGCCGACTGCCTACGGCAAATAACCCTGCCGCATCAATGGTACTGCCATTAATCCCAAAAGACATTAATAAAGGATCGCCAATTCCCGGTACTTGGGCATCAATTAGGCGAGCTACCTTTTGAGCTAAATTCCGTAAGGAATCCTGAGAATCTTCTAAAGTGCCATCTTTATCAAACAGAATTGCTTGAATATTGGTAAAGTTGACTGCACCGCAGCGAATTGTGACCAATTGTTTTTCACTCCTGATATGGCGCGTTTAAATCATTTCCTACCCCAATGACCTGCCGAGGCTGAATAAGAGTTGTTTGCGGTGGAGTTGCTTGTTCTAACGTGGTGACGCTGGAGGTGACGCTGCCTTGCTCGATTTGATATTGAAACGTCAAGCCAGAGCGACCGCAGAAGAGAGTATTTGCATCCATTCGGATGAGACGATCGAGCATCTGAATCGGTGGCGTATCAGGAGTCAATTCATCACTCACGCTAACACTGCTGCCGTGAATCAGCAAGCATTTGAAGTTGTCCTGCATCCAGCGATCGCACATAAGGCACATGAGTGTGACCGCAAAACACTGCCCTATGATACAGCTAAGATGATAATCATTCTCGTAGTCTAGCAATTTATTCATGCCTGATACTGTGTTGGCGCTACCAAACTCGATTGAACTGGCGATCGTTGGCGCGGGACCCCATGCCCTGACGCTGGTAACGCACCTGTTAAAAAAGAAAAAATCGATGCGGGGACGGTTTCTCGTCTTCGACCCTAGCGGCACGTGGATGAGTTGCTGGAATCATCAGTTTGCGGCGTTGGAAATTCCTCACTTGCGATCGCCCGCTGTTCATCACCCCGATCCCGATCCCCATGCCCTTCGCACCTTTGCCGAGTCTCGCCCCAACGAACTGTTTCCCCCCTACGACCTGCCGGGAACTCAATTGTTTCAGGACTTTTGCCGGGATGCGATCCGTCGCTGGCAGCTACAGACTTGCGTGTATCCCGCTCAAGTCAAGCGGATTGAGCCACTGAGCCATCGGCGTTCTCAGTTTGGTCTGGAATTATCCAATGGTGAAATGGTCGTTGCCCGCCGAGTCGTCATTGCCAACGGGGGTGGAATCCCTCAGCTTCCAGCATGGGTTAGTCAGATTCCCATGAGTTATCCATCCAATCGCCTCTTGCATTCTAGCCAGATTGATTTACGTGGATTGGAACTTCGAGGCGAACGAATCCTAATTATCGGTGGGGGATTGACCAGCGGACACCTGGCTGTCGGAGCAATTGGTCGAGGCGCACAGGTGTTGCTCATGTCTCGCCGCACCGTTTACGAGAAACTGTTTGATGCCGATCCGGGCTGGCTAGGGCCGAAATATCTCAAAAATTTTTGGGCAGAACCCGATTGGCATACTCGCTGGCAAATGATTCAACAGGCACGAAATGGGGGTTCTATGACCCCAGCGATGCTGACACAGTTGCGCCGTTTGGAGCGAGATGGGCGGATCGTGTTTTATGAGCAGTGTCAGGTTTCTCAAGCCAGGTGGAATGGAGACCACTGGCAGGTAAGTTGCGATCGCGCAGCCCTGCATGAGTGCATTCCGACTCAAAAAATCGCTTCTGCTTTGCCCGTGGATTGCGATCGCATCTGGTGCGCTACAGGCACTAAGTTAGATGCAACCAAACACCCACTCTTGAAAGATGTTTTAGACGCTTATCCCACCGATGTTGTGAACGGATTGCCTGTTGTGGATGAATGCCTACGCTGGCGAAACTGCGAACTATTTATTATGGGCGGGTTAGCGGCATTACGCACCGGCCCAACAGCGCGGAATTTATCAGGGGCAAGGGCAGTTAGCGATCGCATCGTTCCCGCTCTAACCAAATCTAGTTTAGCGTTAAGCTGAAAAAATCCTCAAAGAATTTGGCAAGAACTATCGGGTATTACCAGTGCGGCAATTAGTCATTTCAATCCTAAAAAACTAGCGCTACTAGACAAACTAAGCTCCATAGCGCCAACGCAAATATTCGCCACAAAACTTAACTGCGTTTTAAGAAACTTTTAAATTTAGCTTGGAGTTGGGCGATCGCCTGTTGAATTACACTCGCTGGACTAGGCTTGGGGCGTACTGCCAGCTGAATCGGCTCGTCGGCAAACTCCTTGCCCTTCAGCTTATAACCGTATTCCAACTCAGTCTTAGGATTGCGGAATGCCGGATACAACCGTGCTGCTCCCCGACGCAAATTTTCCTCCTCTTGGAAAATCGCCCCATTAATCTGCTTGCTCCGCTCCACTGCCAAGGAGCCAGCGGGAACCCAATTATCCTTACCCTGCATCCGAATGAAAATATTAAACTCCGGCGCGCCATCAGCCTTCATTTGGTCGTATTTTTGGGAGGCTTGAACGCGCTTTTTCGTTGATTTACCAGTTTTCTTGGGGGTTTGAACCTTGCCGAAGCCACCAGCCATAAATAAATTTTTCCCTTACTCTCTTGACAGAAGTTTATACTATTTTCAGAATATCCACCATCGATCGGGTCAAGGAACCTAAAACATGGCAGAATATCGGATCAGGGTAGCCAAGGACAAAGCTGATTTAGTCAAAGGATTAATTACTTCTACCCAAACCACTGGACCATTCCAAACCTATGCGGATGCGATCGCCTTTGCTGCCATTTTAGGAGCGCAGCGGCAAAAACGAATCCCCCTAGGGGAAATTGCTCGCAAAGAACCCGCCCCGATTAGTATCGACATCTTTATTTCTAGAGGGTACGATCTAGCTTTAAAATTATTGGCGATCGCCGAAAATAACAGTCTGGAAGTTCTGGTTACTACCGAAGAAGAAACCAAAGAGAAATCCTATCGCATTTTTGAAGAATACGCCAACGGTGGCCTAGAAATCTTGCGGGAAGAATTGCGGGGAGCCATTGACTATTCCGAGCGAATTTTATTACTATTAATGTCCACCAAATTTGAGAAAGAAACCGATTTAGACGATTTTGATTTAAGCAAACTGCTCTAATGCAGTTACTTCGCAGAGTAGGAACCTAAAAATTTTCACTCGTTCCTAGGCTCTGCCTAGGAATGCCTATCGAGAGGCTCTGCCTCGACGAGAACCAAGTTTAAACCTGCGTCGGGGCGGGTTTATTCAGGTTATTGGCAAGGATTAAAATTCCTGCCCAAACCCGCCCCTACATCAATCATCGTTAATAACTGAATACCTAGAAACTGTATGGACAGAAAACCTTTGATTAGAGTCTAAATAAGTACGCACGCTAGCCGCAAGATGAAAGGCAAACAAAGGCGAAACTGCATTACCTATTTGATTAAAACAACTTGTTTCTGTTCCCACAAAATCAAACCAATCTGGAAAAGTTTGTAATCGCGCTGCTTCTCTTAAAATTAATCTTCGCCTTCTGCCATCTGCTAATTTAATCCGGTGCATATCTCCTGTCGCTGCGGAAATATTTCGACAAGTTAAAGTTCTGGCAGGTAGATCTAGATGCAGATCGCGAGGACGCTTGCAAAAAGACGCTTTTTCGTATTTGGCGATATATTCATCCATGCTAGGTGTGAGAAATTTAGATTCGGGAGGTGCTTGAAAAGCTAGTTCCCCTAAAGCTTCCCCCGCACTAATTTTTCTGGCTCGTATTTTGGGAAAAGTAAAATTACCTCGATGTCCTACTACTATGACTCGTTCTCGATTTGGCATGGTGGTCCGCCAATTAATATTGGCGCAGAGGGCAAATTAGTATCTGTAGTTAAAAGAGTTTGGGTACATTCACCAGTTAAGTTTTGACGATAGGTGGCACAGCTATCAACATCCATTTCAAAACCGTGGGTTTGAAACCCTTGGGCTTCAAACCCCAAAGATAATCCACCGCATCCAGCAAATAAGTCAATGACTAGGGGATGTTGAGTAATGGCTGGTTTGAGTAGATGGTCGATCTTGTCGATGTAACCCATAATTAGGTAAAATATGAATGAATATTAATTACATGATAAGGCAGAAGGGAATGATTTCAGTCAACTTGCACGAACTATTTAACACTATCGAAGAATTGGTAATGCACCACTCTCCTAGTGGGGTGGAGGGAGAAATTGACCAATTGTTAATGAGTCGCTTTGCGGAATTGGGGGTGGAGGCATGGTTAGATCGGGCAGGAAATGCGATCGCCAAAATTCCCGGCAAAAGTTCGGAAAGAGCGATCGCTATTACCGCCCATAAAGATGAAATTGGCGCAATTGTCAAAAGTGTCGGCAAACACGGTAAAGTCTACGTCAGAAGGCTAGGCGGCTCTTTTCCTTGGGTATATGGAGAAGGGGCAGTGGATTTGTTAGGCGATCGCGCAACTATTCGCGGCGTTCTCAGTTTTGGTTCTCGCCACGTTTCCCACGAATCTTTTCAAAAAATGCAGCAGGAAGACAAACCTGTAATTTGGGAAGATGTCTGGATTGAAACTAAATGTACCAGCGAAGAATTAGACGTGGCGGGAATTCGCCCCGGTACGCGGATGGTAATTAGCAAGCATCGCAAGCGCCCCATCAGAATGAAAGATTATATTGCCAGTTATACTCTAGATAATAAAGCTTCCGTCGCCATTTTACTCTATTTAGCCGCTAATTTAAAAGCTCCTGCCGTGGATACCTATTTGGTAGCTTCTGCTAAAGAAGAAGTGGGGGCAATTGGAGCCATGTTTTTTACTCAACGGCAACCCTTAGATGCCTTAATTGCCTTAGAAATTTGTCCATTAGCACCAGAATATCCCGTTGTCGATGGAATTGCCCCCGTGTTGCTTTCCCAAGATGGTTATGGTATTTACGATGAAGGATTAAATGCAGAAATTAGCCAAGTAGCTGAAGAGTTGCAGATTCCGGTGCAATTAGCTGCCCTAGGTAGTTTTGGTAGTGATGCTTCCATTACCATGAAATTTGGACACGTTGCTCGCGCTGCCTGTTTAGCTTTTCCGACTCAAAATACCCACGGTTATGAAATTGCTCATTTAGGTGCGATCGCCAACTGTTTGCAAATTCTCAATGCCTACGCCGTTGTCGATTGGCAAGTTTAGAAGTTAATTTTCTATATGGCGCGTCTGAATCATTTGTTTTGTAGGGGTAGCGCCCCCGTGCCTACCCCAATTTAGACTAGATACGTCCAATTAAACGATTGAATTCAATATAACGTGGGGAATTAATTTTCAGCATCCGCTCTGGGCGATTGTGAATATCAGGCTTTGATTGTCCTTTAGTCTTTTTAAGACTATCATTTTTTAATTCTTTTGTAGTTCTTACATCAACATTATTAATATTTCTAATATTAACGAAGCGATACATATACCCATTAAGAAAATCTTTTTCCTCCCAAAACACTTTGCCAACTTGCTGACAATAGCCAACAAAACATTGTGCGCCCTTAAGTTGCTGAATGATTTCCCACTCTAGACTTGTTCCAGCCTTCGCCTTCATCTCAATACAGATAATCACTTTTTTTACTTCAGTATTAGCAATAATGATAAAATCTGCCCGTTTACACTCACCTTTTGAGCCAGCAAATACTGTTCTTGGGGCAACAAAAGCATCAGCCTTAATGACAATAACTTGATCGTCGCTGGGCATTCCATTAATTGTCACTGAGCAATCAGGAAGATCCGGTTCTCTGAGGATAACTCTATTTCTATTTCCGTTACTTTCCAATGGCACTTTAGCCGCATCCAAGATCATCGCTTGAAGAATCTCAATATCGCCCATTAATCCTTGCCCCAAACAATTGCTTCTTGAATACGATTCATGGTTTCAATGGTTTTGTCAAAACTGCGAGCTTCAATACCCATTTCTGGATCGATATCCGCAGGTGTCAGGGTTTGGCATTTAGTTTTTTTTGTTTGTCCTTCTAGGATAATTGATGCCTTTTCTGCAATATAAACTTTGATTTTTTCAGCAGAGATCAATTCTTCGGCTCGATAACCTTCTTCTTCCGCAATGCGCTTCAGATGAGGTTGATCGTGGTTGAGCATAATCAGTGTATTTAGTTCTTTGATAATATAATTGCTGTGGGTAGTGATGAAAACCTTAATACCGAGGTTTACCAGTCGAGCAAAAAGCCTTGCCACCCGCCGCTGATTTTCAGGATGTAGATTTAATTCTGGTTCATCTACCATTAGTAAATCGCCAACTTCGGCTTCATGTTTCAAGTAGAAGCCGATGTCTAGTAAAGAACGCACGCCGCTAGAACTTTCATCCATAGAAAGTTTGATTCGTTTACCTTTTGGCTGATAATAAAGTTGATCGTTTTGGGTAACTTTGTATTCACCACCAATGATGTCAGCAAAATCTGCTAGAATATCAGGATGGTTTTCAGCGATGAAACTACTTTTTTTGACTACATTTTCTAGTTGTTGATTAAAAGAGACATTTTGCTTGATTGGTAAAGCATAATCTTCATAGTTTTTAAACAAAAGCTCCCTGGGATCTATACTTGCGTCAGCTTGCCATATTTCTTCAAGCAGGCGATTGCGGGAGAAATTCAACTCTTTACGAAAAATAGCAGATCCAGTTCTTTCAGCGCTGGCAATGAAAGGGCGAGGAAAAAGTGGAAGAAAAATAATATCTTTCATATTGCTAATAATCATTTCTTTAATGATATTAATTGGAATACTTAATTTCTCTTTATCAATCAATAAAGTAATTATTGTTTTTGTGCTTCCTGGACTTTTTGTTATTGATAAAAAGTCTATTATTCCTAATTTATATTTTGTTTCAATGCCAATATTATCTGGAAAAGTAATACTATTTAAATCAAGTATAGCCTCAAATTTTGTCACCTTAAATTGTTCTGCCTGGGATGCAAAAACCTTTGGTAATTGCTTGGTATATAACTGACAAGCTTGGGCAACAATTTGATCGATTTTTTCAACATATTCTTGTAAATCAAGATGAATTACTCCATCAGTAAGAAGTTGCTCAATTTTGTTACTGCTGATGTCAATTGACAAGAACTCCTGCCAAGTAGACAAAAAGCCATATAGGGCGTAGGTGGCGTAGGTTTTACCTGTATTGTTGCCGCCACAAATGATTGTCAAGTCGCCTAGGGTAAATTCGGCTTGCTTTAAAACGCCAAGATTTTTAACTTTGATTTTCATTGTTCTATAGTTCAGTTGTAGGGTGGGCAATGCTGATGGCAATCTGAGAACGTTATGTTAACATTTGAGAGCATTGCCCACCCTACAGATCTTTCGCACCTAATTTTAAGTGAATAGGCCAATAAATCGGTTTTCTCTGGTGGGGATCTCCCCAAATCTCGGCTAAACTAGCTTTGATCAAATCTGTCCCCAGCGATTGATATTGCTCAAAGTAACGTTGACTGGATGACCAAGATTCTAAGTAGCCAATTAATTCGGATAAATTCAACGCCGTCTCAATTTTAAACTTGGGGGCAGCTAGCTGTGGAAAAGGAAAGTTGATATTTTGGTATTCTTCCTCGATTAACTTTCTTTCGGGAGGCCAAAAGGGACCCACAATTTCTGAATAATATCGAGCGATCATGGGAGATATTTCTGGATCAATTTCCATGAAGCTGTAGCACCAAACGGCTAAAATCCCTCCTGGTTTCAGAACTCGATTTACTTCTAGATAAAATTCTGGTAAATTAAACCAATGTAATGCTTGGGCAACAGTTATTAAATCGATGGACTCTGGCTCAAAGTGAGTTTTTTCAGCTTGGGCGACGGAATAGGTAATTTGGGGATGGGCGATCGCTTGGGCAATTTGTTGAGCGCTGGCATCCGTCGCCCATACCTTTTGAAAGAACGGAACTAGACTAATTGCGGCTTGTCCATTCCCCGTGGCACAATCCCAAGCCGTATCCCTCACCGCCACCACTTGACTGAGATAGTCAAAAAGTTCCGGGGGATATTGGGGACGAAATTTAGCATAAGTAGTGGAGTGGTTGGAAAAATAATCTTTAAAATTCATATTTTTTCATTGCCCAAATAAGGAAAATATGCCATTTAATATACCATGAAACTGGTCAAAAACCCTTTCGTTATTTTTTGTAAATCCGGTTAGATTGCTGCGGGGAATTCCCTAAAATTAAACTAGGGAATCGAATCGGAGGCGATAGCCAACCATGCCCAAATTAGTTGCTGATATTATGAGCCGCGATCCCATCTTGGTGCGGCCTGAAACCCCTCTCAACGAGGCGATTAAAATTCTAGCCGAAAAACACATTAGTGGCTTGCCAGTGGTGGATGGAGCCGGGAAATTGGTGGGAGTGCTATCGGAAACTGATTTAATGTGGCGAGAAACTGGGGTCACACCCCCCGCCTACATCATGATTTTGGATAGCGTGATTTACCTGCAAAATCCTGGGGATTACGATCGCGATCTTCACAAAGCCCTAGGGCAAACTGTCGGGGAGGTGATGACTAGCCATCCCATTAGTATCGCTGCCGATAAGCCCCTGCGAGAAGCGGCGCGGGTAATGCACGACAAAAGCATTCGCCGCTTGCCTGTGCTGGATGCACAAGGGCAAGTAGTGGGCATTATCACGCGGGGGGATATTGTCCGGGCGATGGCAGCGGAGTAATTCCGATCCCCAATGCAGAACTTTTGGAAAATGGCCTCTTCCAAAATGAGAGAATTAAAAATCTTTCTTCTGTCATCATCCTGGAAACCATGAGCGTTACTTCTGAGTCCGTTAGACAACTGCTGAATTCGGCAGATTTTGGCGATCGCTTGCGCGGGACAAACCAACTCCGACAGTTGGAACCCGCGATCGCCTTTGAATTAGTACAGATCGCGATCGCCGACAGCAATCCGCGAGTGCGGTATTCTGGTGTCAGTATCATCGGCTCCTTGGGCGAACAAGACCGCGCCAAAAGTTTAGAGATTTTGCGCGATCGACTATTTCACGATTCGGAATTAGATGTGCAAGCTGCTGCCGCCGATTCAATGGCAGCATTGCATTTCACCGAAGCCTTTGAAGATTTGTTAGAAGTTTATCAAAAATCCACCGAATGGCTAGTGCAATTTAGTATTATTGCTGCCTTGGGAGAATTGGGAGAACCGCGAGCCTTTGAAGTCTTAGTAGAAGCGATCGCCGATCCTAACGAACTGGTTTGTAATGCCGCCATTGGTTCCTTGGGCGAATTAGGAGATCCGCGAGCGATCGCCATTTTAGCCCCCTATGCCAGCAATCCCGATTGGCAACTTCGCTACCGAGTTGTCCAAGCGCTCAAGCATCTAGGCACAGAAGCCCATACTCTTTTGCAAGACTTGGCAAAAGATCCAGTGGAGGCAGTTGCCCAAGAAGCTCGCGCCAGTTTAGCCACAGCTTGATTTTTAAAAACTTGAGCGGGAGCGCCCCCTAAATCCCCCAATTCTGGGGGACTTTGAACCTTCGGCATATCCTGTTCCCCCCAAAGTTGGGGGGTTAGGGGGGCGATTATCATCCCGAAAATCACAGGACTTACGCAGACCCTCTATATATAGCGTTTTGTAGGGGCAATCCCCCCGTGGTTGCCCCTATTGCTAGGATAGTTGCGTAAGTCCTGAATCAGTTCAGAAACTGTATGAACAGAAAACCGCTAAAAAGGCACAAAGTCAACAGCCTAGACAGAGCCTCTTGATGGGCGTTCCTAGGCTCCACCTGGGAACGAGTAAAACATATTGACAATGTAAATATATCTTATCTACACTACCAGATATGGATGTGTATTGCGTAATCAATTATGAAAGTTGAAGCATTAAAAAAGCGGTTGGATAGAAATCGTCCCATGACAACAATTGCTATTCGTATTCCCGAAGATGTAATTGAAGATTTGAAGCGAGTCGCCCTATTACTTGGTTTTTCTGATTATCAGCCTTTAGTGCGTACCTATATTGGACAAGGACTCCGCTCCGATCTTGAGCGTCTAGAAGGGGATACGGTTTCGGCTCTGATTGCCAGTTTAAAACGTCAGGGAGTGACCGATGAAATTATTCAAGAGGCACTTGGTGAAGTTAATCAACATTAGCCCTAATATAAATGAGGGAACTGGGAATGCTTTCTTCAGTTCGTAGTTGGGCTTCAGCCCTCCGGATTAGGGCTGAAGCCCAACTACAAACTTCCTTATTTCTAGGGATTTTGGATAACTTTTAAATTACTTTCTGAAGCTTTTATGACAGGTATAGAATCAGTAGCTTTAACAGCAGCAGTTAACGGCATTGCCCTCACCGTTTTTAAGACGATTTGGGAAGGAGGTGGCAAGTTTTTAGGGATGTTTGGTAAAAAGTTGGATGAAAAAGCTAGACAAATCATCCACACCGCTTCCGGGCAGTACGTCCAAAACTATACCAAACGTCACGGGATTTTGAAAGTGCTGGGAATGCGAGAACCTGTGCCATTGGAATCTGTTTATACCGCCGTGCAGTTTTTGGACGAGCAGGATTTGCGGCGTTATGATTCTGTGGAAGGTTTAGAAACAGCTTATCGCGAAGCCAAAAAACGCAGTTTTCAAAAAAGTTGCCCGCGCCAAGAAGGGTTGAAAGTCGCCAATGAAAAGCAATATTTGATGATTTTAGGTAGTCCGGGTGCAGGCAAGTCTACATTTTTACGCAAGATGGGACTAGAAGCAATTCGAGGTAAACGGGGAAAATTTCAACACCAATGTATTCCAGTTTTTATTGAGTTAAAACGATTTGATATTTCCAAGGAAATCAAGGATTATATTGTCGAAGAGTTTGAAACTTGTGGTTTCCCCTCTGCTCAAGAATTTACCGATAAGGCTTTAGAACAAGGTAAGTTGCTGATTTTGCTAGATGGGTTGGATGAAGTACCAACGGATAATATGAGCGAGGCAATTCGCCAGATTCAAGACTTTGTAGACCAACACAATAAAAATCGCTTCATTGCTTCCTGTCGAGTGGCAGCCTATCGGCATAACTTTAAAAGGTTTACTGATGTGGCAATGGCAGATTTTGATGACGTGCAAATTCAGCAGTTCATTAATAATTGGTTTGGCGATCAAACTGAGACAGGCAAAGATTGCTGGAAAAAATTAAATAGCAATGAAAACGCGGCTGCGAAAGAATTGACGCAAACGCCTTTATTGTTGACCTTAGTTTGTCTGTTATATCAGCGTTCTCGTCAGTTTCCGAGTAACCGTGCCACGCTGTACGAAAAAGCTTTGCGTGTTTTACTAGAAGAATGGGCAGGAGAAAAAGAACTAGCCCAAGAACCAATCTACAAAGGACTGGATACTAAACGGAAGGAATTGTTACTTTCCCAAATTGCTTATCAGGCTTATCAGGCTGACCGCTTATTTTTACCTCGGCGGGAGGTGAGCAACCAAATTGAAGAGTTGTTAAAAGAAATTTTGCCAGAAGAAAAACTAACTAATGGCGCTGATGTGCTGAGAACAATTGAAGTGCAGCATGGGATATTAGTGGAAAGGGCAGAGGGAATTTACTCTTTTTCCCATTTAACCCTCCAAGAATATTTAACTGCCCAATATATTGACGATCATCATCAAATCGAAACATTAGTTACGGAACATTTGACAGATCGACGTTGGCGAGAGGTGTTTTTCTTAGTAGCAGGTTTGATGCGCGGTGGTGCGGATAAGTTGCTGTTGTCGATAGAAAAAGCGGCACAAAAGTATATTAATACTCCTAAGTTAAAAGCTTTACTTCTCTGGGCAGAACAGGTAACATCTGGATCTGAAGGAAATTTTAAACCTGTGGGTAAACGTGCGATCGCCATCGCCATCGCCAATGCCAATACTGACGCTAATGCTAACGCCTACGCCATCGCTAATGCCATTGCTATCGCCATCACCAATGCCGTCGTCAACGTCAACGCATACGCTAACACCATCGCCATCGCCTACGGCTACGCGAACGCCTACAGCTATGCCATCGCCACCACCACCACAATCGCCAACGCCATCGCTAAATCTATAGACTACTTTTCCCACCTTGAACAACTAAAGGTATTCAAAGATGTAGACTTTAAGAATTTGATTGCACAATTAAAACTATTAAATTCTAAAATTCCTGACGATGGAGAACCACGGGAAATACGTCAAAAATTTGCCGATGGCTTCTTGCAAACCTGTCTGCAAGCTTTTAACCTAGACCGAGAAATAGTGAATTTATCTGATAAAGAATTAGAGGCATGGAACAATTATTTTTATGCTAATTTATTAATAATTCAATGCAAGCAAGCAGCCGTGTGGGTGTCGCCGCCAACTTGGGCAGCAATTGAAGATAGAATGTTGTTGCCTCCCCAGGATTAATTCAATTCTTCCTTGAAGATCGTAGGTTGTGTTACAATTTCATTCCCGTTGATTGACCGCAATCTATGTAGGGGCGGGTTTGGGGATGAATTTTAATATTCACCAATAACCTGAATAAACCCACCCTCGACGCACCGTTGAAGTCAATTAATGCTAAATTTTCAACCATCTAGGGCGGGTTCAGATAATTTGTTGATGGATATCAAAGATCTGAGTGAACCCGCCCTTTGTGTCTTTGTGCCTTGGTGGTGTCAGAATATTTTCATAACACAAGAGCCTCGCCCTTGACATTCAAGACAGTCGCTACAAAATACAAACTTGGGTTAATAATTTAGACCCAGTATAATGACATAGTTATTGGTGCAGGACTTACGCACTTTAACGAGATTCTGTCATTCTGTTGGCGAAGCCCGCCGCAGGCTACGGAGCGACAGCGAAGTGAAGAATCTCCGAGATCCTATTTGCTGGCGCAAACGCTTCGCGAACGCTACACTGCGTTTCGCTCATGATGACAATAAGTGCCTGCGTAAGTCCTGTGGTGGATGCTATGAAAGTCAAAAAATCTCTTATCCTATGGAACCTGAATTTACTCCAACTCGCTTTCCCAAAGTCCCGATTTGGCGCAGAGGCGCTGCCTTTGCCATTGACTTTGTGGCAGTGTTGCTGATTTCCCTGCCCTTTGCTGGCTGGGGATTTGTGCAAATACTGGTGTTTGCAGCGGCGTGGTTGGGAATGCGAGTCGTATATGCCACCAGCAATCACGGACAAACTTTAGGACGCTGGGCATTGGATATGAAAGTGATTGATGCCAAATACCATCGGATTCCCGGCATCTTGGAACTCACCAAACGGGAAGGGATTACCCTGTTGGGAGCAATTTTGATCCTTTTTGGCTTGGGCGCTGCCCTGCAAAACCTATTTTTCGCCTTTTTGCTGGGGATACCCCTGGGGGCAGATTTTAGCTTGGCGTGGGCAGATCCCGAACGGCAGCAAGCCTTTCACGATAATGTGGCGCGGACAATGGTGGTGCAATCCCGCCGGGGCTACTCCCTAGATTTACGAGTAAAAAAATTAGTTGCCATGTTGCAGCAACGTATGAAACAATAGTAGTTTGCGTATAATTTTGTTCAGCCTGTAGATCTAGAAATATGGCAAGTAAGAAAGGTGTTCGCCTGATTATCAATCTGGAATGCACCGAATGTCGCACGAACATTGACAAGCGATCGCCTGGTGTGTCTCGCTATACCACCACCAAGAATCGCCGCAATACCACCGCCCGGTTGGAACTGAAAAAGTTCTGCCCCCACTGCAACAAGCACACCATCCACAAGGAAATTAAGTAATTGCCTTGCCCTGTGGCTGAATATTCATTGACTACCGACAAAGAGACATGACTTACTATCGCCGCCGCCTTTCTCCGATTAAGCCCGAAGACCCCATTGATTACAAGGACATTGAACTGCTGAGGAAGTTTATCACCGAACGCGGGAAAATCCTGCCTCGGCGCATCACTGGCTTAACTGCCAAACAACAGCGCGACCTGACATTGGCGATTAAACGCGCCAGAATATTAGCTATGCTGCCCTTTATTAACCAAGAAGGTTAGAACCAGGGCGCAATTTCCCATCCAGTCGCTGCCCTCCAATTCAAAATTCTTCTTCATGTGGAATTTTGAATTTTGAATTTTGAATTTTGAATTCAATAGCGATCGCCCCGATCGGAGATAGACTGAATAACAAGCATCCGCATCAAAGTTACCAAGGATATCGAAGCTGGTGGAGAAGGGAACGCTGATTGAATTTTGGCAGAATGGAGAGCGTCGTCTAGCTGTGATTGACCGTCCCGAAGGCAAAAAGCATTTGATTGCCATTGACGAACGCGGTCAATCTCATACTATCCATCCCCGCCAAATAACATATAATGTTACAGGTCAAACCTTCAAAAACTCTGATATTGCGCGGTTTCTCCAACAAGTCAAACCGTTAATTGACCCTTCTAGTTTAGAAGTAGCTTGGGAAATTTTGGTGGAAGAGGGAGAAGCAGTCGATCCGGCGGGGATGGCTTTGCTATTATTTTCCGATGGCAGTCCGGTGATGTGTTATGCCGCCCACTGCTTGCTATCGGAAGATAAACTCTATTTTAAAAATAAAGGGGAACGTTACGAACCCCGTCCGGCATCCCAGCTAGCGGAAATTAAGCACCAGCAAGCGGTGGAAGAACAGCGCCGTCGGGAACAACAGGAATTTTTAGACCGGGTACAGCGGCGGATCGCAGGCGAACAGGTAGAATGGCAGGACAGCGATCGCTCTCGTCTCGATCTTTTAGAAAAGCTTGCCCTGCAACCAGAGTTTACTTCCAAAGCTGCCCAAGATAACTTAGTTGCCCTCGGTAGACCCCAAAATTCCGAAGGAGCCAGAAAGCTTTTAATTGATGTTGGCTTGTGGAGCGAACACGAAAATCTGTTCCTCCGCCGCGCTCAGATTCCCGTTAACTTTGATCGCAAGGTAATCGAATTGGCCCAGCGTTTTCTGGATTCCCCGCCGCCAGACTCTAATCCTGAACGGCTAGATTTGACTCATCTGAAGGTTTATACCATTGACGACGAAAGCACTCAAGAGATTGATGATGGCTTGAGTTTAGAACAGTTAGCCGATGGTCGTCAAAAGTTGTGGATTCATATTGCTGACCCCAGTCGCTTAGTTGTCCCAGGGGATGAATTAGACTTGGAAGCACGGCGGCGCAGTACCACAGTATATTTGCCGACGGGAACAATTCCCATGTTTCCCTTCCAGTTGGCGGCGGGACCAATGAGTTTAGTTCAGGGGAAAATTTGTTGCGCCCTGAGCTTTGCCGTCATTTTAGATGAATTGGGGGCAATTCAGGAATACAGCATCCATGCCAGCCAGATTAAACCAACTTACCGCCTCACCTACGAAGATGTGGATGAAATGCTGCATTTGGGGGTAATTGCGGAACCAGAAATTACTGCGATCGCCAGTTGGTCAAATCGCCGCTATGCTTGGAGACAATCCCAAGGCTCCATTGCCATCCATATGCCGGAATCGGTGATTAAAGTTCAAGACGATGAAATTGCCATTGATGTCTTAGATAATTCCCAATCCCGGCAATTAGTCGCCGAAATGATGATTTTAGCTGGGGAAGTGGCAGGACGTTATGGACAAGAACAAAATTTAGCTTTGCCTTTCCGCTCCCAACCCCAACCCGAATTACCTCCCGAAGAAGAATTACTGCAATTACCCGCCGGATTTGTCCGCTTCTGTGCCATGCGCCGTTGTATGCCGCGCAGCGAAATGGGGATTACTCCGGCTCGTCACGCCGGGTTAGGATTAAACACTTATACTCAGGTAACATCGCCCATTCGTCGCTACAGCGATTTGTTGGCACACTTCCAAATTAAAGCCCATTTGCGAGGGGATGACCTACCTTTTACCCCAGAAACCTTACAAGCAATGATCCTCACCGCCAGTAATGCTGCCTACGAAGCTACTTTGGTAGAACGGCAAACCAATCGCTATTGGGGATTGGAATATTTACGCCGGAATAGCGATCGCATTTGGCAAGCCATTCTACTACGATGGTTGCGGGAAGACGATCGTCTAGGGTTGATTTTACTAGAAGATTTAGGTTTAGAATTGGCAATGAGGTTTACTCGCGGGATAGCATTAGGCGATCGCTTAGAAGTGCAAGTGAGTCAAGTCGATCCTCGGCAAGATATAATTCAATTCCGCGAAACCTTTACCGCTGCCCAACCTGCCATTTCCTAAAATCTATCATGGTTAGCCAGCGCTTCATTTTTTCAAAATGGAGCCTTGGGCAAAGCTGGTTTTTCGCGGATGGGTAGGTGTAGAAAAAGGCTGGTGAAGTTTTGGGGCTGAAACTCTTGCTTGGCAAGAGTTTGGCGCTTTTCAACTCCCAAATCGATCCGCGCAACTTCTGTAAACCTAGTGGTGACAGGCTTTTGGTTTTTTAATTTGATTTAGGGGCTTGCCAAGCAATGGCTGTAATGCTAATATTAGATTCATCCGCGAAATCGAACCTTGAAAATCAAATACAGTCAGCTTTGCAGGCTTCCGGGCTTGCAAAAACCATTAATCCCTTTTAGGGATTGAAACATTGCCCACGGGATTTTCGGGTTTTCAGGATCGGGACTTGCAAAAACCATTAATCCCTTTTAGGGATTGAAACACGAACATCAATTGCTTTTTGGTCAGTATCCTGAACTTGCAAAAACCATTAATCCCTTTTAGGGATTGAAACCACATAATCCAATCCTGGTATGGACGAATTGCTGGCACTTGCAAAAACCATTAATCCCTTTTAGGGATTGAAACCCCTTCCCCGGCGACTCTGATCGCGAACTGGGCTTGCAAAAACCATTAATCCCTTTTAGGGATTGAAACAACAAACGGTTTTTAGTTCTAGGGGAAAGTGGGAACTTGCAAAAACAATTAATCCCTTTTAGGGATTGAAACTCACTGGCAGAACAACTCAAGGAGAAGATGCTAGCTTGCAAAAACAATTAATCCCTTTTAGGGATTGAAGAATCTGTAATAATTGAAGGCGATAACCATGATCGACAACACCGCCAAATTGCTAGACATTGTAGCCTTGACTATTGATCTTCCCCAATACAATCTGTGGCGGGGACAAGTTGGTACAGTGGTAGAAATATTAGCGAATGGGGCAGCGTTTGAAGTTGAATTCAGTGACAGAAATGGTCGTACCTACGAGTCTTTAGGCTTGCGTCCAGAGCAAATTATGATTCTGCATTTTGAGCCAGTATCACCCGATGCTAAATCTGAAGCGATCGCAGTATAAACTGGATAACAAACTTTATGAATATTTTTCTCGTAATTCAGAAAAAACTTGAGATGATGACAGGACTTACGCAGATCATCTACATATAGTGTTTTGTAGGGGCAATCCCCCCGTGGTTGCCCCTATTCCTAGGATAGTTGCGTAAGTCCAGATGATGACTCTCCAATCGCTGTGTTGTCATTAATGTCCTGTAACCGTTGGGTTAATTCCTGCTCCCAAGCCATTTCTAAATTATCATCTACACCCTCATCTAGAGAATGAATTAAAAAATAGGCGATTTCAGCCCGCTCTTTGATAGAAAGTTGAGAAAGTTCGAGCTTGAGTTTTTCGGCAGTTTCACTCATTTTGCATTCTCCTCAACAATTCTAAAATTGGGGCGTATAGTAGGGGCAATCCCCCCGTGGTTGCCCCCTATATTTGTAGTATATACTAGGGTGGGCAGAACTTCTGCCTATATTCACGAAGGAGACTTGACGATAGCAGTGGCAGCTAGCATAGTGAAATGGCAACCAAAGTTAATTCTCAACTCACCGAAGTAACAATTTATCAAGCTGCCGAAATCTTAGGTCTATCGCCTGATATCATCCGTCGATGGGAGAAAAAGCAACTGATTAGGGGCAAACCCTCCCCACAGCACCAGCGATTATTTGATCTGCAAGAACTATCTAGAGTCCAAAATAAATATCTGGGGAAAGAACCAAACCCCCCATTCCAAGTTTTTAAAAACCAGGAAACTGAATATAGCATCATAGAATTATTTTCTGGTTGTGGTGGTATGGCATTAGGTTTCGAGAATGCTGGCTTGCAAAATCGGCTGTTAGTCGAGATAGATAAGGACTGTATCGCCACATTGCAAAAAAATCGTCCCAACTGGCAAGCAATTCATCAAAGCGTCAGTGAAATTGACTTTAAACCTTATAAAAATCAAATTGATATTGTTGCTGGTGGCTCCCCTTGTCAATCATTTAGTTATGCCGGGTTGGGCAAGGGATTTGATGATATTCGAGGAACTTTATTTTTTGAACTGGCAAGATCGATTGCCGAAATTCAACCTAAAATTGCAGTAGTTGAAAATGTGCGAGGACTGATTCAGCACGATGGTGGCAAAACTCTCAAGGTGATGTTGAAGACCTTGGAAAATCTTGGATATAAACCTGCCTATAAATTATTAAAAAGCCAATTTCTTGATGTTCCCCAAAAGCGGGAAAGAATTATTATTATCGGAGTGCGGCAGGATTTGAAGATGCCAATCATTTTCCCTCAAGAAAAAAACTATACCATTTCTCTTCGGGAAGCTTTAAAAAATTGTCCTCCGTCTATAGGTTATAAATATGCTGCCAGAAAACAGCAAATTATGGAACTTATTCCTCCTGGTGGTTATTGGCGAGATTTACCAATTGAGATTCAGAAAGAATATATGCAAAAAAGTTTCTATTTAGGGGGTGGCAAGACTGGTATGGCAAGACGATTATCCTGGGATGAACCTTCTTTAACAATTACTTGTAGTCCCTGTCAAAAACAAACCGAAAGATGTCATCCAGAAGAAACTCGTCCCCTGACAGTGCGAGAATATGCGCGGATTCAAACTTTTCCCGATGAGTGGGAATTTGCCGGATCTTTATCTTCTCAGTATAAACAAATTGGCAATGCTGTTCCCGTCAATCTGGCTTATCATCTGGGTAGATGTTTAATCAAAATGTTGCAAGTGAGAGGTGAATAACTGTTATGGCTGACAACAAAAAGACAGAAAATGGTTTTAATTTTCTAGGCATTTTTTCTGGATTTACGTTACTTTATTTCATAATTAAATTTATAGTTTTTCCCATTGCCAATCATAAAGAAAAGCTGGCGATTCCAGATCTCACATTCCCTGATCTTACTTTAATTGCCATTGTTTTATTATTTCAACCACAAACTGCAAAGATTTTTGAATCCTTGGATTTCTCACCGCAAGGAGGACTGAAAGCTGAATTCAAAAAGATGGAAGCGAAAGTAGATCATAACGAACAGGCAATAGACGACCTTCAACAACAGCAAATCGAACTTCAACGAGAGCAAATCGAGAGGGTTGAAAAAATTATCCGCTGTATTTACCCATTGATTCTCTTACCTGGAGAAATTAAAATATTGGAAAATCTTAAGAAACATGGTGAAGAAAACACATTTTTTGAATTTTATGTTACTCACGATGCAGCAGGAAATCTGAGGCGATTAAGGGACTCAAAATTAATCAAACTCAAGCCTCCCTATCGACACATTAGCGATTTAGAAAAGGCGAGTAATTATGCCAAAACAGACAAAGATTTCATTGATTTGGCGCAATATTGTGAAATAACTCCAGAAGGAGGAGAATTTTTGGACAAACTCAAGGAAATTCTGGCGCAAAGCCAGCCATCTACTGCCCAATAAGCGATCGCTAAACTATACTTCTTATTAGCAAATCACCCCATCTCCCCATCACCCCATCACCCCATCTCCCTATCACCCCATCACCCCATCCCAAACTCGCTAAATTAAATCCCCCACAGCTTAATATACTAAGGTAGGCAGAATTTACGCCTATGTTCAGGAAGGAGATTTGACGATGGCAGTGGCAGTTGGCATGGTGGAAGTGAAGGGACTCCCCCCGGCACTCGCAGTAGCAGATGCAATGGTGAAGGCGGCGCGAGTCACCTTGGTGGGTTATACAGTTGTCAGCAGCGCTCGCTATACAGTGATTGTCCGAGGTGATGTTTCCGAGGTGAAAACCTCCGTGGAAGCTGGGGTGGAAGCGGTGCGAAAAGTGAATGCGGTGGCAGGAGAGGATTTACTCCTGTCTCATCACTACATTCCTCGTCCCCACGAAAATATCGAATGCGTTTTACCAATTGCTTATACTGAGGCAACGGCGGATTTTAGGGTTTAAAGCTATTTTGGGGTGGTGTTTTGTCTGGTTTGTTCTCCCGGTTTTCGACTCAAGGCAATTTGAGCGGTGCGGTACATCCCCTCCAGCGCTTGCTCAAGTATGGACGCAAGTATCGCCAGCAGATTAGACTGGCGATCGCTTGTTCGATTTTGAATAAGTTTTTTGACTTAGCGCCACCAGTTTTGATTGGTATGGCGGTGGATGTGGTTGTCCAAAAACAGGATTCCCTAATTGCCCATTTTGGGGTGAAAGACATTTCTGGACAGTTTATTATCCTCTCGTTGTTGTCGCTGATTATTTGGAGTTTGGAATCGGCTTTTCAATACGCCTACGATGTCTTATGGCGAAATCTTGCCCAATCCATTCAGCACAAGTTGCGCCAAGATACCTACAATCATTTGCAGGAGTTGGAATTAGCCTATTTTGAGGAGCGCAGTACAGGCGGGTTAATGTCCATTCTCAATGATGATATTAACCAGTTGGAAAGGTTTCTGAATGGGGGAGCTAATGATGTTGTTCAGGTAGCCACCACGGTAGTTTTAATTGGGGGAGCCTTTTTTATTCTCGCTCCCAGCGTGGCATGGCTGGCAATGCTGCCGATGCCCTTTATTCTTTGGGGTTCAATTAGTTTTCAAAATTTGCTCGCTCCCCGCTATGCCGAAGTCCGGGAAAAAGTCGGCTTACTGAATAGCCAGTTGGCAAATAATTTGAGCGGAATGACGACGATTAAAAGCTTTACTACTGAGGCTTACGAGTCCCGGAGAATTGAGTTAGAAAGCGAGGCGTATAGGGAGAGCAATCGGAGAGCGATCGCCCTTTCTGCGGCTTTTATTCCCTTAATTCGGATTATCATTTTAGTAGGCTTCACGGCTACTCTGTTGATTGGCGGTATCGAAGCGGTGGCAGGCAATTTGTCTGTCGGAACTTACAGCGTTTTAGTTTTTCTTACCCAACGACTGCTTTGGCCTTTAACTAGATTAGGGGAAACTCTGGATCAATATCAACGAGCGATGGCTTCCACCAATCGAGCCATGAATTTATTAGATACTCCCATTGCCATTCCTTCGGGACATATTTCCCTACCTGTGAAAAAAGTGCGGGGAGAATTAATTTTCAAGGAGGTCACTTTTGCTTATCAAGATCGTCCTGCCGTAGTTGAAAATCTCTCTTTAGAAATTCCCGCTGGTAAAACAATTGCCATTGTTGGCTCCACAGGTTCGGGAAAAAGCACTTTGGTAAAGTTGATTTTGCGCCTTTATGAAATCCAACGCGGGAGCATTACCCTAGATGGGATTGAGTTGCGGGATTTAAAATTACAGGATTTGCGGCAAGCCATTGGTTTAGTTAGCCAAGATGTATTTTTATTTCACGGTACTGTCCGGGAAAATATTGCCTATGGAACTCCCGATGCCAGTTTAACCGAAGTCATTGCCGCCGCCAAGATTGCCGAAGCCCACGACTTTATTATCCAGTTACCCCAGGATTATGAAACGATTGTGGGGGAAAGGGGACAAAAACTATCGGGCGGACAAAGACAACGGATTGCGATCGCTCGTGCTATCCTCAAAGATCCTCCCATCCTGATTTTAGATGAGGCAACATCAGCAGTCGATAACGAAACCGAAGCCGCTATTCAACGCTCCTTAGAACAAATTACCGCCCATCGGACTACAATTGCGATCGCTCATCGTCTTTCTACTGTTCGCAATGCCCATTGTATCTATGTAATGGAACAGGGGCAATTAGTGGAAAGTGGCAAACACGAGGCATTGTTGGAGCAAAATGGCATTTATGCCAGCCTGTGGCGAGTACAAACCGGAATTAGAGAATAGGAAATATTTGCACTGGTTCCTAGGCAGAGCCTAGGCTGTTGACTTTGCAAGTTTTTGAGCGATTTTATTCATACAATAACTATGTCATCATACTGGGT
>CAKZHE010000230.1 GCA_936920195.1 uncultured cyanobacterium
TTTAAGGATCCGCCGACCACCGACACCAACACACTAAACCAACACGTCCCTATTCATAGCAATTTCATTTTCCCATTAGAAAACTAAATCTTTCTGGGCACCTGAAATGCACCTAATATCACCTTAGCAGTGGTGGGTTTTCACTAGCTAAAAGCCAGTTAATAACCAGACCATGCTTTCTCAAATACGTTCCACTCCCTTGCAGCACAGGTCAAAATGCAAAGCTTGTTTGGCCGAAGCTGGACAAAATAAACAGCAACATATCTTGAGGTCGTGTGCCTGGGGCGGGGGGGCAACAGTATCTTCTTCAATGTAAGGGCGGGTGGGTGGGGAAATCAGGACAAGCAAAACATATCCTGTTATCCAATGGCCCTTTCAACAACAGGGGCTGGGGCTTGGAGACAAAAAAAGTGTGCTCCACAGCAGAGAGAGCAGGAGGCTCAGGGGGGCTCTCCTATCAGCGAACCAGGCAATGGGAGGTCTTGGGTTCTTGTGCAAAAGAATTGAGATTCAATTGCAAAATCAAAAGAGGAAAGGCAACAAATATTATAACTTAAATCAAAACCAAAATGCAAACTTCGACCCATGTGCTCCCTTGTTTGACAAACACAGGGGGCTTCGCATCCATACAAGCGATCCATTGATCCTTGTAGCTTTAACAAGGGACTTCCTGCTGCAAAGAGGCACACCATGGTTCGCTTCATGGGAAACCGATCCGCTAGAGCATTGTGAACCTGGCTTGTACTCATCAACTGCAGCTCCCTTGTGAGCTTGATCTGATCGCAAGTCTTCTAGGACTCAAAAGGTCACGTGCATTGTAATGATGATTATCGTGTGTTCCTTCATCCAATTCAAACATAAACCTCCACAAAGCAACGCGGCGGCGGCAAACAAATAGCAGCACGGCGCGGCGGCAAAACAGTCTTCGTTCGGGCGATCGTTCAATACGATCTTAGAGGTCATGGCTCAAAAAGCCTGATGGACTACACCATCTGACCTTGAAGCACTGTCTTCGAGGGCAACCAAAGACAACAGTTCTTCGGTTCCGAGAGCGGGGACACAAAGTCGATAAAAGGTAACCAAAGACAATCTTTCTTCGGTTCCAGGTCTTCGAGAGCAGGATCGAGTCTCCGATGGGAGCTCTTTGTCCAAAGCAGGAGGCCGTTAGGCTCTCCAATCGGCTCGCAAAGAAAAGAGAAGAATCAATTCAAATCAAATACTAGTAAATTAAAAATCAAAAGCCAAAAGCGGACTGCGGCTGAAGCTCCCTGTTCATCTAACGTTGGAGTCTTCCGTCCTTGTAGGGCTTGATATGAACCAGTACAGTATGTTGCAAGAGAAAAAAATCGCGAAGGTCCTCACAAAATGAGAATTTTTGCGACGTTCCACACAAACAAACAACACAAGCAACTGCGGCAACAACAGCTCGCGCTGCTTCCATTCGACAATCAACCTTGAGAGGGTGAGACTGTCTTCTTCGATAGCGTCTTCGATTTATTTTTTTTCGTCCTTTTTTTGTGCTTGTTGTTTTGGTCTGGGTTCTTTCGGTGTATTGTTTATTTGTGTGTTATGTTTTGTTTTTTCGGTCTTTTTTTTGTTCGATCTTTCTCAATGTTTTTTTCCTTTATTTTTTGTATATCAAGAATTTTTTTGTAAGGGGTTGGGCGATCGCTCTTTCTCAACCTTTGATACCGTAAGGTGTTGATCACTGAAGGGGGGTAAATTTTTCTGTAGAAAGTTGCTCCTTTCTCAACCTTTGATACCGTAAGGTGTTGATCACATCGCATATCACATTACGAAGTCAGGGGCGACCTTCCTTTCTCAACCTTTGATACCGTAAGGTGTTGATCACTTATTCACTAGGGCCTGTACGAAGGCAGTAGTGGCAAACTTTCTCAACCTTTGATACCGTAAGGTGTTGATCACTCCCATAGCTGCCTTTGGGCGCGGTCAATTGTGAATCCTTTCTCAACCTTTGATACCGTAAGGTGTTGATCACCTAGGGCGAATAATAAAGGCAGTTGAGTCCATCCAACTTTCTCAACCTTTGATACCGTAAGGTGTTGATCACCCAGCAGCCTTTGCACATTGCTCGTCTTCTGGACTTTTCTCAACCTTTGATACCGTAAGGTGTTGATCACAACTACGGGCAATTGGCAATAAGGAAAATAATAGTCCTTTCTCAACCTTTGATACCGTAAGGCGTTGATCGCCCATTTTACTCGTTCCCAGGCTCTGCCTGGGAATGCCCATTGAGAGGCTCTGCCTCGCTTGGTTATCATCCAAGGCAGAGCCTCTTGATATCGGTTCCCAGGCAGAGCCTGGGAACCAGTTCAAATTTAGGATTGGCTCAAGTCCTAAACATCCTGTTCGCTCAATTCCCGAATCAGATGGTCGAAAGGTAAATCTACAAAAGATGGGTTGGCTATCCCAGCGGCAGCAACTTTTTCTTTGACAATCTCTTTCATAATCTGAATGCCCCGCACCGTTGAGCCAATGGGAACATTGAGAGAATTATAGGTTTCCCGCAAGCCTTGCAGTACCCGTTCATCTAAAACATTCGTATCTGCTGCCACCAAAGCATAGCTGGCATAGCGCAGATAGTAATCCATGTCCCGCAAGCAAGCTGCATAGCGACGAGTGGTATAAGCATTACCACTCGGTCTAATCAGTTCGGGAAGTTCTTCAAAAAGGCGCAACCCAGTTTGCTTAACGATACCTGCTGCATCCCCATTGATGACAGATGCCGCTTTGACCCGGGCTGTTCCGGTTTCAAAGTAGGCTTTCAGGGTATCGACTGCATCGCGGTCTAGGTAGCGCCCGGTAATGTCGTAGTTTTTAATTAATTTTGTAACTGCGTCCCGCATGAAATTGCTCTCCCAACAACAAATCTTTTATTTTCTGGCGCAAGCTTTCTTAGACGGCGACATCTTTATTTAAAGATGTGACGGCACACTTCACAAATCTAGTTAAGTTTTGGCGTTGTCTAGTGATGCTTGAACTCCATAGCCTCCCCTAGTTTAGCCCAACTTGACAACATCTCTGTCAATAACGCCCACAGAGAGAGAGATTCTCCCAGGATTTGGGGCTTCCGATAGTTATAAGAATTGTTAATATTTCTTTAGGAAGACGGCGATCGCCGCTAAGACTCCAGAAATCATATTTTTCTTGATCTATGTTTACAGATTTTGGCAAATGATATTGACAAGAATCATAAATTTTCCTAAAGTCTCGATTAGTAGCGCTGGCAATGCAGGCAACTGCATCTTCCCTGATGAACTGTAAAGAAATTTTAAGACAATATGCGGTGGGAGCCAGAGATTTCTGCCTAGCGAACCTGAGTGGGATTGATTTGAGTGGCAAAAATCTCAAAGGAGCAGATTTCAGCCAAACTGACTTACAGAGAGCTAATTTCCGCCAAGCGAATCTGAGTTGTGCCACTCTAGAGAATGCCAATTTGGGGGGAGCGGACTTGCGGGAAGCAGACTTGCGCCGTGCTGACTTCAGTGGAGCAGACTTGATTGGAGCCGACCTCCGCCAGAGTAATTTGAGTTTATGCTATTTAATTGGCACGGACCTCACCAAGGCCAACTTGAAATTAAGCACTTTAATTGGAGCAGATTTGATTAGCGTCGATCTGAGCCATGCTAATTTAGATTGTACAGACTTGCGGGGTGCTGTTTTCAGTGGGGCAACTTTGAGCGAAACGAGTCTGAGAGAGGCACAACTCTATGAAACTGACTTCAGCGAAGTACGGTTATTTGCTGTTAACTTGCAAAGAGCAGTGTACAACGAATTAACTAAGTTTCCTGATGGTTTTGATCCAGTGGCAGCGGGAGCTTACTTAATTGCCCCTTTTGCCAATCTAGCTGACAAAAACCTCAGCGGCACGAACTTGCTAGGGGTGAATTTAAGTGGGGCAAATTTAAGCGGTGCGGACTTGAGCAGGGCTAATTTAACTTGGTCAAATTTAAAGGGGGCAAATTTAAGTGGGGCAAATTTAAAAGATACGAATTTCAGCGGTGTTAACCTCGAAGGAGCCAATTTAAAGGAGGTAAAAAACCTTTCTTATGCGAATTTAAGCGATGTCAATGTCACTGGAGTCATTTACGAATAGGAATTTAGGAATGAAAAAATCAAGAATAATGACTAATCGCAGTACTGGCAATACCCGTAGGTTGGGTTGTAACGATAGTGAAAACCCAACATTTATCAGTGGTTTGTTGGGTTTTGCTGTCGCTCAACCCAACCTACGATTATAATCAAGTTATTAATTTTTCGTTCCTTACTGATTTGCCATTCAATCCTGACAAAACCTGATGAGCGGTAGTTGTCCAACCAATAATTCCTCCTTGAGCGCGAATCATTTCTATGGTGGATTGTTTGAATTGAGGAAAATAGCTGGCAGTGGCATCTTCTACTAATAAGCATTCATAGCCTCGGTCATTGGCTTCGCGCATGGTAGTTTGGACGCAGACTTCAGTTGTGACTCCTCCAATGATTAAATGGGTAATGGAGTGCGATCGCAAGATATTTTCTAAGTCAGTGGCATAAAAAGCACCTTTCCCCGGTTTAGTAATCACTATTTCTCCCGGTAGAGGAGTTAATTCAGGAATAATGTTATTTCCTGGTTCGCCTAAAACCAAGATTCTCCCCATTCCCCCGGCATCGCCAATTTTCAAAGTCCCTTTACCGCGCTTTAATTTGGATAGGGGACAATCAGATAAATCTGGTAAATGGCCTTCAATGGTATGAATGATGGTAAGTTGTTGTTGGCGAAAAGCCTCTAAAAGAAGTTTAACTGTTGGCACAATCTCTTGTAAATGACTAAGATCGTTGCCTAAAGCTTCTCCAAATCCCCCTGTTTCCAAAAAGTCGCGCTGCATATCAATAATGACTAGGGCAACTTTTTTCAGATCTGGAACTTCGTAATCGTAAGGTTGAGCCGCAATAGAAGTCATATTTTTTGAAACCATAATTATATTCACCCCCAACACCCCATCTCCCCATCTCCCCATCTCCCCATCTCCCCACTCAATGCCCCGCCATACTCTTACCAATGGTGCTAAAATCAGCATCAGCGATCGCACTCTGGTAGGCAAACTTGCCCTCACTAATCACTAAAATTCGGTCTGAAAGTTTCAAAATCTCATCTAAGTCTTCGCTCACCAATAGCACTGCCACCCCTCGGTTGCGAGCCGCCAAAATTTGACCGTGAATAAACTCAACGGCGGCAAAATCCAAACCAAAACATGGATTAGCGACAATCAATAAATTGATATGTTCTGAAGAAAGTTCCCGTGCTAAGACTGCTCGCTGAACGTTGCCGCCAGAAAGATTACCAATCGGGGTTTCTGGAGACGGAGTTTTAATCGAGAAAGCCGAAATTAACCCTTTAGCTGCCTCGCGAATTGCTTTTAAGATCAGCAAGAAACCTGCCTTCGCTTGGGGCGGACGATCGAAGGTGCGTAAAGCCAAATTTTCGGCTACACTCATGTGAGGAACGCAGGCATTCCGGAGGGGTTCTTCTGGTAAAGAAAACACTTTATGGCGAGACATTTCTGCCCGGGTAGCTCGATAATTTTCCCCATTAACTATTACCTGTCCAGAAATTGCCGGACGTTGCCCTGCTAGCACTTCTACTAATTCTCGCTGACCGTTGCCAGATACGCCAGCAATGCCAACAATTTCCCCCGCATTAACGGTTAAGTTAACCCCATCTACGGCAGTTAAACCGTTATCTTTATGGGCGTGTAAATCTTTAACTTGTAATACGGGATTATCGGTGGTTGAAGTAGTTTTTTCAACTTTCTGCGCTTCCCGTTGTTCCCCCAACATCATTTGCGCCATATCTGCCACCGACAAGTCTTTGACTAAGCCGCTGCCTGCAAATTTGCCTTTTCGCAATACCGTGACTTCATCGACAAAAGCGGTAATTTCCCGGAATTTATGACTGATCATTAAGACGCTCAAATGTCCGGCGGTGACTTCTTCTCGCAATAGCCCTAATACTTCGTCTGCTTCCCCTGGAGTGAGAACAGAAGTAGGTTCATCAAGAATTAAAATCCGACTTTGCAGATAGATTTGTTTGAGAATTTCTAGTTTTTGCTTTTGTCCGGCGGCTAGTTGGGCAATGGGAACTTCTAGGGGAACTTGAAAAGGAGCAGTTGCCATAAATGCCTTTAACTGCTCGTATTCAGTTTTCCAATTGATAATTTTCTGATTGTCAAACCGAGATAAAACTAGGTTTTCGGCAACGGTCATAGCCGGAACCGAGGTAAAGTGTTGATAGACCATACCAATGCCATATTTATGAGCATCGCGGGGACTAGCGATCGCGCTTTTTTGTTGATCAATTCTCACTTCCCCTTGGTCGGCATGATAAAATCCCATCACGCATTTTACCAGGGTACTTTTTCCCGCACCGTTTTCTCCTAATAGGGCGTGGAAAGTTCCCGGTTTGAGTTTCAGGGAAACGTTATCGAGCGCAATCATTGTGCCAAACTTTTTGGTCATGTTTAGCACTTCTAGTTCTGGGGGTTTAGTTAATTCGATTGGTTTGGTTTCAATGGTGGCTGTCATAAATAGGGAAGGGGGAATGAGGGATTTAAAAAATATTACTCGTTCCTAGGCTCTGCCTGGGAACACCTATCGAGAGGCTCTGCCTCTCCGAGAATCAAGCGAGGCAGAGCCTCTTGATTTTGGTTCCCAGGCAGAGCCTAGGAAACCAGTTTAAGATCGAGTTAATTATTGGATAGCTGCTATAAATGCTGCGGCAGTTGCCACGGCTCCAAAAACCCCGCCTTGCATTTTCACCATCTTCAAGGCAGCTAAATGGTTGCCATAGTCTGTTGCTCCCGTACAATCGGAAAGCAACAAACATTCATAACCGCGATCGTTCGCATCGCGCATGGTAGTATGAACGCAAACATCCGTAGTTATCCCAGCCAAAACGATATTTTGAATATTTTGGCGGTTCAGTAATAAGTCTAAATCTGTGGCGTAAAAAGAACCTTTTCCCGGCTTGTCAATAATGCTTTCTTCCGGTAAAGGGGCAAGTTCGGAAATAATTTCCCATCCCGGTTCGCCCCGAACCAAGATTTTACCACAGGGACCAGGATCGCCGATGCCTGCCCCAATTTGGCGCGATCGCCAGCGTTTATTTTCTGGTAAATCTGACAAATCTGGGCGGTGTCCTTCGCGAGTGTGCATCACATGATAGCCTTGAGCGCGAACTACTGCTAGCACTTGTTGAATTGGCTCAATGGGAGCGCGAGTTAGGGATAAATCGTAGCCCATTTTATCCACATAACCACCTTTGCCACAGAAATCAGTCTGCATATCAATAATCAGAAAAACTGTATTTTCTGGGCGCAAATCGCCATTGTAGGGATAAGGATAGGGTTCAGCCGCTACAAAACGTCCCATTTGTTAGTCTCCCATCGCGAGTAGGTGCAACTCGATTGATCCAGAGTGTCTAAAAGAGTGCTAGTGGAGTAGTATCCATCGCTACTATTTGCCAAATATCTCAAATTTTTTCGTTTTTAAAAATTGGCATTCTTGGGGAAGTAAACTATCTAAGGATAGTTTTGAGGAGACGGCAATGAAATATATATGTAAAGTTTGTGGTTACATTTACGATCCAGAGGAAGGAGATCCCGATTCTGGTGTTGCTCCTGGTACAGCTTTTGAAAATCTCCCCGATGATTGGAGTTGTCCAGTTTGTGGGGTGGAAAAAGAGGATTTTGAACCCTATGATGGGTGAAATTAAGTAGATACTCAAAAAATCAGAAAAAGCTCGTAGTTGGGCTTCAGCCCTAATCCGGAAGGGCTAAAGCCCAACTACAAACCTTTTTATCGCTAGTTGATTTTTGGCAAATAAAAGCAGACTATTGAGAGTCTGTGGTTTCTGATTGGGGTTGGTTTGGTAAAAATTGTTGTGATTGGTGCAGGAGCAGCGGGTTTTTTTGGCGCAATTACCTGCGCGGAAATTCATCCCTATGCTCGGATTATCCTCTTAGAAGCGGGACAACAACCCCTCGCCAAAGTCCGCATTTCTGGCGGGGGACGTTGTAATGTTACTCATGCTTGTTTTGAACCATCGGAATTGGTGCTGAATTATCCCAGGGGTGGCAAAGCTTTGCGGGGTGCTTTCAGTCGCTTTCATCCCCGCGATACTGTCAAGTGGTTTGCCCAACGGGGTATCAAGTTAAAAACAGAAGCGGATGGTAGGATGTTTCCGGTAACTGATAACTCGGAAACGATTGTCAATTGTTTGGTCACAGCGGCTCAAGATGCGGGAGTGCAACTAAAAACAGGAACAACGGTTATATCTGCAATCCGGTCTATATTTGCCGATGGAGAGAAAGGGTTTGAAATTAAGTTAAAATCGGGAGAGATTTTCAGATGCGATCGCCTTTTGCTCGCCACTGGTAGCAATCCCTTCGGCTACCAAATTGCCCAAGCTTTAGGCCATAAAATTGCATCCCCTGTCCCCTCACTGTTTACTTTTAATATTCGCGATGCGCGGTTAGCCGGATTAGCGGGAATTAGTACCGAATCCGCCAACTTACGATTATTGGTAGGCCAAAATCCCCCGTTAACACAAACAGGCGCATTACTCATTACTCACTGGGGTTTAAGTGGTCCCGCTGTTCTCAAACTTTCGGCTTGGGGCGCGAGATTGCTCTCCGAAAGTTGTTACCAAGCCACTTTAATTATTAACTGGTTGCCCGAATTTAATCCTGAGACTTGCCGGGAAAAATTACTAGCTGTGAAAACGGAGTGGGGAAAAAAAGCGATCGCCGCTAATTGTCCCCTTGCCCTGCCGCGCCGTCTCTGGCAAAGTATAGTTACCAATATGGGTATTGGCGCAGAAGATCGTTGGGCGGCAATATCTAACCAACTCCTCAACCAGTTAAGCCAGGAATTAACTCAAGCCAAGTTTCAAATTGCGGGCAAAGGGGCATTTAAAGAAGAATTTGTTACCTGCGGCGGCGTGAGTTTGCCAGAAGTTAATTTCAAAACCATGGAAAGTCGAGTTTGTCCGGGGTTGTATTTAGCCGGAGAAATTCTCGATATTGATGGTGTCACTGGCGGATTTAATTTTCAAAGTGCTTGGACAACGGCTTGGATTGCTGGTAATGCAATCGGAAAAATCAACCTTTCTTAATCGATTTCGAGTCAAATACCATCAAATTCAAGTTATTTCCCAGGAAAGCAATTCTGTAATTGCTCTGAATTTACTTGCCGATCTCCAGTTACCTGAGAGCCAATACTGGCAGATCGACAACATCACTAATACTACCCGAAGTCACCAGCGGGAAACTCTGCAAACCTTTGCTCGTAAGCCTTGCAGGAATATATATAGACTTTTTATCTCAATTTTTAGCCGAGAAACTAGCGGATGGTCAACTATCCCAAGGTAGAGTTTGCCAAATTATTCGCTTCTTGGTTTTCTCGATTTCCCGATCATTTAGCAATATTATAAAATTTCTCTTAAAATCAAAAATAGGTGCTATAGTTGTATTTTGAAAGATAACAACTAGATAGCAATTGGCAATTGCTGAAGCTCCAATAACTAGCCACAGGAGAAACATCTATGCGGATTGCCCAAGTTGCCCCACTGTGGGAGCGAGTTCCACCTCCAGCCTATGGAGGAATTGAATTGGTGGTGGGAATGCTCTGCGAAGAATTGGTGAGACGGGGACATGAAGTTACCTTGTTTGCTTCTGGGGATTCAATTACATCGGCAAAACTAGAATCTGTTCATCCCCAAGCTTTACGTTTAGATACCACGATTAAGGATTATGGTATCTACGAAATGCTGCAACTAGGTTGGATATACGAACGCGCCAAGGAATTTGATATTATTCATTCCCACATGGGCTGTGCGGCTTTACCCTATGCCAATTTGGTGAAAACGCCAACCGTTCATACTCTGCACGGCACTTTTTCCCCAGATAATGAGAAATTGTTTTTCAAGGAACGCCGCCAGCATTATGTGAGTATTTCTGAGTCCCAGCGAGAACCGAGATTAAATCTTAACTGTGTGGCGACAGTTTATAACGGCATTGACCCCGATATTTATGAATTTCATCCCACCCCCCAAGAACCGCCCTATTTAGCTTTTTTGGGCAGGATGTCTCCAGAAAAAGGCCCCCATCTAGCGATTGAAATTGCCAAGCGTTCGGGCTGGCATTTGAAGATGGCAGGGAAAGTTGACGTAGTAGATCGGGAGTATTTTCGGACGGAAATTGAGCCACATATTGATGGCAAGCAAATTGAATTTTTGGGAGAAGCCAACCACGTGCAGAAAAATCTGCTGATGGGACAAGCAGTGGCAACGCTCTTTCCGATTACTTGGCGAGAACCTTTTGGGTTAGTCAGTATTGAATCGATGGCAGCGGGAACGCCAGTAATTGCGATCGCCTTAGGAGCCACCCCAGAAATTATTGCCCACGGCAAAACGGGCTTTTTGTGCAGTAATGTAGAGGAATGTATCGCGGCGATCGCCCCAGCGACCCAATTAAGCCGCTATGCTTGTCGCGAGTACGTCGCTAACAAATTTAGCGCCCAAGGGATGACTGACGGTTATGAAGCTGTCTATCGGCAAATTTTAAGCGATCGCTTCGTGGAAAATGGCAGCCTAAAAAGCGCGATCGCCCATTAAGCAAGCAAATTTGCACGGAAATCCGCATAATAGTCATTTAATCTTGTTGAGATAATTATAGAGACTCGCGCCCCAGGAGGTATCAGGTATGTCACACCCCAGCAGAGAGAATACGGCATTGCCATCGGACTCACCACTTCATGGCAAAGATCCCGAAGCCCAAAAATCTGCCTTTGTGTCTTACCAGACCACTATTCCCATCCGCCAACCCATTGCCCTCATTTCTGACCAAAGTGACCCCGCTACCCCAGTAGGCCGGGAAGAAGTTGGCGGTCAACACGTCTATGTTCGGCAAGTGGGAGAAGCCTTAGCCAAATTGGGGTGGCAAGTCGATATGTTTACCCGCAAAACCAAGCCAGAAGACCCCGCCATTGTCCAACATTCCCCCCATTGTCGGACAATTCGGCTGGTGGCAGGTCCCGAAGAATTTATGCCTAGGGACCAATTATTTCCCTATATGCCAGAATTTGTGGCAGCTTTCCAAAAATTCCAAAGTAAAGAAGGTACTAACTATCCTTTAGTTCATACTAATTACTGGCTTTCAGCTTGGGCAGGCTTGCAGTTGAGAGAAACCAGCAATATCCAGCTAATTCATACTTATCATTCCCTAGGGGAACTGAAATATCAATCCGTGGGACAATGCCCTCCAATTGCCAAAACCAGGCTAACGGTGGAGCGGCAGATTTTGGAACAAGCTAACTGTGTCGTTGCCACCAGTCCCCAAGAAGAAGAAATTCTGCGAGAATTAGTTTCTAGTCAAGGTCGGATTGAAACCATTCCCTGCGGCACAGATATTGATAATTTCCGAGTCCTGCCCCAAAGTGAAGCCCGAACTAAGTTAGGTTTAAGTCAAAGCGATCGCATTGTCTTATATGTGGGCAGATTTGACCCCCGTAAGGGTTTGGAAACTCTCCTCCGCGCCTGTGCCATTTCCCAAGCCAGAAATGAAGGCAATCTGAAACTAATTATTGCCGGGGGTAATGACCCCTCATTCCCAGATAGTCAGGAACGCTCTAGAATCGAGCAGATAGTACAGGAATTAGGGTTGACAGAGCAAATTCTGTTTGTGGGTCAGATTGGTCACGAAACGCTACCGCTGTACTACACTGCTGCCGATGTCTGCGTAGTTCCCAGCCATTACGAACCCTTTGGTTTAGTGGCAATTGAGGCTATGGCCTGCGGTACTCCGGTAGTTGCTTCTAACGTAGGCGGACTAAAATTTACTGTAGTGCCAGAGGAAACTGGTTTATTAGTCCCCGCTAAAGATGAAGCCGCCTTTGCCACCGCCATTGACCGGATTTTGTATTCTGAGTTGTGGGCGAGACAGTTACGCAAACAGGCGGCGATTAGAGTCCGCCAGAATTTTACTTGGTCGGGAGTGGCAATTCAACTCAGCGATTTGTATCGTCGCTTGCTCGCCCAGTCGTTGATGGATGAAAATTCTTGGCACTTATTACAAGCATATCCCGACAAAGTGGCAGCTCAAGCGATCGCGCCTGTCACCAGTTTCACCAAAGCATCTTAAACAGGACTTACGCAGAGCCTCTATATATAGCGTTTTGTAGGGGCAATCCCCCCGTGGTTGCCCCTATTTCTAGGATACTTGCGTTGACTTTGCGCCTTTTTATGGGATTTCTGTTCATATTGTTGCCAAAATTGTTACCAGCCCTCCGACCAGAGAAATTTCGCCTTATATTGGATTCAGTTAAGACTCCTCACACCAAACACCAGCCGTGGACACCGAAACCCACGGTTTTTTACTTTTTAAAAGCGCGTCTCAATGAGTCGATGCACTCCTGTAGGGGCAATCCCCCCGTGGTTGCCCCAATGTAACGGGGTAGGCACGGGGGCGCTACCCCTACACATTTACTAAAAACGTAACTCATATTCCACCACAGCGCGATTTTCTCCCGAAAAATCCGTGGAACCACGCAATAAAAATTGCTCGTTCAGGCGATAGCGAATATTGAGTTGGGGCGACTGATTGGCAGTTAAAATACTTAACACCGAAGCCGAGATTTGGGGCGTGATTTCTACCCCAATTTCAGCAGCTAATCCTAAAGTAGAAGAACTGGTTGATTTATCGCTATTTACCAAAGTGGGAAATAACCGAAACTCGCTTAAACCAATGGCATCGCCAATTATATTTTGAATATTTCCTAACAGCGCCGAACCTGCCAAATTTGCCAATCCCAAGGTACTATCTCCCCTGCCCAAAGTTTCCACAAATCCTCCCCCCATTAATGCCAGAAGTTCAGTTTCATTGCGGCTGGGATTGCTCTTTAATTCCAAATTGTCAAACAGTTGGGAAGCTGCTCCAGTTACCCTAGCTTCGATACGAACAGTTTGCACTGACCCAAAATTGGTAGCGTTAATTTTGGAAACATCAATAACTTCGCTAGACAGAGTATTAGTCCGAGTAGGTTGGCGCGTAACTTCTTGTACCGCCGCTGTCAGGCGAATATCTAGGGTGGGATCAAGTCCTTGATTGGCAAAAAATTGGGCGGTATGTTCGTAACCCCTGGCTAACCGAAATTGAGTGGTAAATAAGTTGACTAATCCCCGTTCTAATTTAATTTTTCCCGCCGGACGAATACCATCTAAAGGTCCATTTAAGGTTAAGCTGCCACTGGCGGCAAAGGTTAAAATGGGAGCTTTGGTAATTTCTATCCCTTCATTTAATACCAATTTCAAATTATTAAACTCTGCCACATTACCATTTTCGACTTGCTTGCCAGTGCTGCCTTCTAAGGCTGCCCCCTCTACTTCCCCTGGAGTAGCGTTTTCGGCTAGTTGCACTTCGCCATTAAATAATTGTAGTTCGCCGCCGACTTTGGGCGCTAGGGCAGTACCCCCGATCGCCACTTGTCCGCGCACGCTGCCACTGTATAATCCTTTGAGGTTAACTACTAATTGATTTAAACTCACTGTCAGAGGAGTATCAGTTTTCAAGGCTTGGGCAATGGGCAAAGTGCCTTGGGCAATCACATCGCCGCCGCCAAATTTGCCCTGGAGCTTTTCCACCTGAATGCGGTCAAAATTAAATAGCACTTTGCCATTAACTTCCGTTAAAGGTTCTGGCAAGGCTTGGGCTTTGACAGTAGCTTTATCAACCGTGGCAATACCTTCGGCAATTAAATCTTCCACTCGGCTAGTTTGGGGATTAACCAATCCTCGAATTTGCAAGTTTGCCTTGCCGATGCCATCCACCCAGGCAACTTTCCCACGAGTTAGCAAGTTAATTAGAGCTAAACCTTCGTTTTGGACATTGGCATTCAAAGTAATTTGATTAGTTTCAGGCAGGACGCTGGCAAAGGGTAATTTATAGGGCAAACTACCATTAACTTCAATGGGCGTACTGCTGGTGGCTTCGGTACTATTAACTGCTACTTGTTCGCTAGCTAAAATGGCATTGCTGCCAAAATCCAGCCGCGCCCTGGCATAGTTAAAACTAGCCCGGGCAGATTCCACTAAAGTACCGTTAAGCGTGCCTTCAATTAAAGTTACTTCCCCCCTTGCCTGGGGATCTTGGATACTGCCTGCCAGAGTAGCACTAGCATTGATTTTGCCTGTGACATCGATGGGTAAAACTACAAATTCTTGTAAAGATTCTACAGGTAAGTTGCGAATTCGCAGTTGTCCCGATTGCTGTTCTCCCCCTAGAGTGCCAGAGAAGACAACGACACTTTCTCCAGAACTGAAGCGCAGGGGTAAAAAGGTAATCGCGCCATTTTCATAGGTTCCTTTCACGGCTACCAATTCGGAACTATAATTATCCCCCCATTGCCAGTTTTGTCCTTTGACATCAAAGTCCAGTTTAATGCCTTGCTTCAGGGAACCTGCGATCGCCACTTTACCATTAAATATACCTTGAAGTTCCTGCAATTCTGGAATGGGAGAAGAGGTTTGGCGCTGCTGTCGTTGTTGTTCCAAGAAAGCTTTGATTTCTGACAAGCGGCGCAATTGGGCTTGCAGGGAGGCATTGGGCAGCCCTACCGGGATAAATTGTAAGCTAGAAGCAGAGTTGTAGATGGGGGGATTAATTCCTCTACCAAAGTCAGATAAATCAAAGATTTGCAGCGCCGTGAGGATTTCTTGCACTTGTCCTTGGACAATATTTAGATCTCCTTTAACTTGGGAGCCACTGGCAAGAGAACTGACATCCCCTTTAAAGGTGTATTCGCCGCCTTGCTCCGTACCAGCCACCGGAGTAACTTTCAGTTTCATGTCACTATTGAGGGCAAGAGTAACAAGATTAATCGTGGCATCCCCAGATAGTTTACCGCTGATAGGAGATGTGGCAATTAAGGGTGGAAGAGGAGCTATAGCTTTAATAATACTAGCCGGAAAGTTATCAGTTTTAACTAACAGTAAATCGTCCCGGCGAGTCCCTGTCGCTACAGCATCATTCGTTTGGAAATTAAAGGATTGTAATTGATAGTTGCGGTCAAGTTTCAGGGCAATTAAATCTGGTTTTCCATTCGCTTGCGTCCCCACTAATTGCAAGTTGAAACCCTGTCCAGGAATGGCTTGGATATCACCATTTAGCTGCGGTGCAAAGGTAATCCCATCAGCAATGAAATTCTGCACCTGCAATTTTCCTGATGCTTGGATTGTTTGGGAACTGAAAGCTGTCAGGGAACCTTTAGCTTGCATATTTACACTCAAGCTCCCCTGCACTTCACTCGATAATTTAGAAATAGGAACAAGTTGCGCCAAGGCTTTCATATCAATATTGTTGGCAGCTACGGAAGTTTGCCAATTTCCTGCCGCTAAATTGATATTAGTTGCTGTTAACGTGCCACCACCTACCGCAATTGTGGCATTTCCATTCCCACTAACTGCATTGGGTGACAAATTATCTAATCTACCTGCCAGAGTCATATTCCCAGTTAAGGGAGATTGCAAAACCTTGGGTAATTGGGGAAAAAGTGGGCTTAAATTAACTTGATTTGCCCGAACATTAGTGCGCCAATTTCCGGCTGCCAAACTAATATTAGTTGCTGTTAAAGTGCCACCACCTACGGCAATTGTGGCATTTCCATTCCCACTAACTGCATTGAGCGACAAATTATCTAATTTGCCTGCCAGAGTCATATTCCCAGTTAAGGGAGATTGGAGGACTTTTGGTAATTGGGGAAAAAGCGGGCTTAAATTAACTTGATTTACCAGTAAACTTGTTTGCCAATTTCCCCTAGCTAAATTGATATTGGTGGCAGTTAAAGTACCGCCACCCACAGCCAGGGAAGCGATACCCGTACCATTAATACTACCAAGGCTGAAATTATCTAAACTGCCGGATAAATTTAAGCGACTATTTAATGCTGTGCGTAGAGGTGCGGGAACTTGGGGAAAAACTTCGCCTAACTGAACATTATTCGTTTCTAGATTAGTTTGCCAGCGTCCCCCGGCTAGATTGATATTATTAAAAATTACCGTGCCGCCACCAGCATTGAAACTGCCAGAACCGCTACCATTAACCGTTGATAATCCCCCCGCAAATCGCCCCGCCAGATTAAATTTCCCGGTAATGGGAGATCTTAATTGGGGAGGGATTTGGGGAAAAAGCTGACCTAATTGAATGCTATTTGCTGTCAAAGCTACTTGCCAGTTATCTTTACCAATAATTCCTTGTCCAACGGCAGTTCCTCCACCGACTTGCAAGGTAGCATTTTTCAGATATGTTGTGCCTTGGGAAGAAATCATCAGTTCTCCCCTGGCGGGATAAATTGCACCTGGAGCGGAAAAGAGAACATTAGTTTGAATATTTTTCAGCGAACCAAAGATATTAGCATTGACTCCCACTGCACCAATCCGAATGGGAGATTTAGCCCCATAAATGGCGGCTAATTCATCTCCGGGTAAGTTTTGTCCGCGAATAGTAAAGCTGATATTTCCCGGTTGCTCTAGTTGAATTTTCCCATCTCCCAGAATCTCGCCTCCAACTAAGGGTACGGCTTGGAGATTGGTAATGGCAATGGTGGAACCAATCAGTTGAAAATTGGTAATAATACTATTAAATAGCAATCTGTCGATTTGACTGGTTTTGGTTGTGACTACTGTGCCAGATATAACTGGTGGAACCAGATCTTTCCCCGGAGATGTTGCCAGCGTGCCAGTTAATTGGAGATTGGTTCTTAATTCCCCTAGGGCAGTAATGGGTGATTTAATTTTTAGGGTTTCCAGGGCATTTTTAAAGCTGACTGGCTCAGTTTTGGCAGTAATACTATATAATCCTTTAATATCTACTTGTCCATTGGCTCCGAATGGAATCTTTCCATAACTAGCGGCAAGATTTTCTAATTTAATTTGGGTATCTTGAAATTGCAGTTTCCCGGTGATTTGGCTCAAGGGTTGCGGCACTTGGGCAGCTTTGGCAGTAATTTGGTTTAATTCTGCCATGCCCGCAAACTTGATTTCTTCGCCTTTGACAATTAATTTTAAATCGCTGTTTAATCGTCCTCCCCAAACATCGACGGGTAATTGGACTAAGTGGTTGATTTCGGAAACGACTAGATCTTTGGCAGCTACCTGCAAGTTGGTTTCTTGGCTGTCTATATGAGTTTCTCCGTCAACTTTGAGATTGCCGCCGGAGGCGAATTTACTATCTAGGGAAAAGGTGATATGTTGATTTTTATCGTAAAAGCTGCTAGTGCCATTAATCTGCTGAATGACAATGGGTTGAATGGGTTGGGAACTACAAGGAAGTTTGACAGCTTTTTTCTCACAAACAGGAATGAAGGGAAAGATGACTACACCACCATTCTGAATTGCCACAGTTTCAATATTAGTTTCAATCGGCCCTTTGGAATCGTCCTGTTTCAGATCTATATCAATCCATTTGCCAGTTTGGTCTTGTTCTAGATAAATTTCTGGTTTTATAAGGGTAATATTGAGTTGTAATTGACGTTTTAAGAGTAATTTTAGGGGATCGAAGGATACTTCAACTGATTCTACTGAAAGGCGATCTGGATCTGTCAGGGTGGCGGGAAGTTCGGAAGCTCCAAATCGCAAACTATGAGCGGAGAATTTTTCAACTTGGCCTAATTTAAAGGGGCGTTTGAGGGTATCGCTGAGGTTTTTAGAAACTAGGGGAGCTAATTGATTTTTGACAAAAAACCATCCCCAAAGGGAAATTCCTATTGTTCCCACAGGAAGAACAATGGCTAAGATTAACCCCAGCCGTTTCAATCCTGAGAACCGATTGCCTAATCGTCGATTAGGTTCGGGGGTATTGCCTAAATTTGGAGGTGGCTCGTTAGTCATTGTAGAGAGAGGGAATGGTTTTTAAATTCAAAATTCAAAATTCAAAATTCAAAATTATTTTGAATTAATTTCCATTACAGGCTACCACTGATTGACATTTTGAATTGACTTGACTGGCTATTCTAAATGGTAATAAGAGCGATACCAATCGACAAACTTGGGAATACCGACTTCGATGGGAGTGCTGGGCTGGAAACCAACTTCCTGAACTAAGTCGTCAATATCGGCATAGGTTTCTAGTACGTCTCCTGGTTGTAGTGGTAGTAGATCTTTAATAGCTTTGACTCCCAAATATTCTTCTAAAACGGAAATAAAGTGGTTTAGTTCGACTGGATTGTTGTTGCCAATATTATAGATTTTGTAAGGGGCGGTACTTGTTCCTGGGGAACCAGATGCTTCTGTCTGTTGGGGATGGGGCTGGGGAATTTTGTCGAGGGCGCAAATCACTCCAGCTACAATATCGTCAATGTAGGTAAAATCTCGCCGCATTCTACCATAGTTGAAGACGGGGATGGGCTGACCTGTTAAAATTGCTTGGGTAAAGGTAAATAAAGCCATGTCAGGACGACCCCAGGGACCATAAACTGTAAAAAAGCGTAATCCGGTGGTGGGAATGTTGTATAAATGACTGTAGGCGTGTGCCATTAGTTCATTGGCCTTTTTGGTAGCGGCATAGAGACTAATGGGTAGGTCTACGCGATCGCTGACTGAAAAGGGCATTTTGGTATTGGCTCCATATACGGAACTGGAAGAGGCAAAAACTAAATGTTGGATGCGACTATGGCGACAACCTTCTAAAATATGGGCAAATCCTACTAGGTTGCTATCCACATAGGCGTAGGGATTGGTTAAGGAGTAGCGTACCCCAGCTTGGGCTGCCATGTGCAGAACCAATTCTGGTTGCAGATTCGCAAATAAATCAGCGATGCCTTGGCGGTTAGCTAAATCTAGGTGATGAAATTGAAAATTATGGTAATTTTGGAGGATGGTTAACCGAGATTTTTTTAAGTTAACGTCATAATAGTCGCTCAAATTATCCAAGCCAATGACGCTATCTCCGCGCTCTAATAAATGTTTGGCAGCGAAAAAGCCAATAAACCCAGCGGCTCCAGTAACTAAGATTTTGGACATATTCCCAAGATTGCTTTTTAGATTAATGGTTCGTAAGTTATTCTCATGCCCAACCTGACGATAGAAACTTTATGTTCTGAAGCTGCAATATTCTCATCTGCTGAATCTCATCACTCAGAACCTCTACTCTACGGTATCACAGATGGCAAAGCTGTGGGAACATACTTAGAGCGAAAGTTTAGACTATCCTTGAAAGGAAAGTATGAGTTTGTGGAGGGAAATTCAGCTAGTGGAATTGATTTTCCAGATTTGCTAGTAGATGTTAAAGTTACCAGTGTTAAGCAACCACAGTCATCATGCCCTTTCAAATCGGCACGGCAAAAAATTTTTGGGCTTGGGTATTCGCTGATGATATTTGTTTATGATAAAGTAGATAACAGTACCAGCCGCACGGCAACATTGAATATTTTAAATACAATCTTCGTGAGTGCTGAAAGAACCGCAGATTTCCAAATGACTCGGGGGATTCGTAATATTTTAGAGAACGAAGGCAATGCAGACGACTTAATTGCGTTTATGCTAGATCGAAACTTGCCTGTAGATGAAATTGAAGCAGCAAGCATAGCCAATGAAATTATTATGAAACCTCCAACTCAAGGTTTTTTAACTATTTCCAATGCGTTGCAATGGCGGCTGCAATATGGCAGAGTGATTGAGCGGGCTGGGGAAGAAGAAGGAATTATGGCAGTTTACCAGGTAAACTTATGACTCAAGCTTCTAAAGTAAAAGTAGAATACGGAGACTTTCAAACTCCATTGGAGTTAGCCGAGAAGATTTGTCATAAGCTGGTATCTCTGGGAATTAATCCCAATGCAATCTTTGAGCCGACTTGTGGGAGAGGGAATTTTATTCAAGCTGCTGTGACTTCATTTCAACAAACAAAAAAAATTATTGGAATTGATATTAATCCTAATTATTTAGCAGAAATTAGTCAGAATGAACAGCTATCGAAAGATCGAAGAGTTCAAATTAGACAAGAAGATTTTTTTGACTTTGATTGGTTGTCATTGCCTGAAGAATTTGATCGCAATATTTTAGTCTTGGGAAACTTTCCTTGGGTGACAAATTCCCGTCAAGGAATGATTGGAGGCAGGAATTTACCTAAAAAAACTAACTTTCAGCATTATAGCGGTTTAGATGCAATTACTGGAAAGAGCAACTTTGATATTTCGGAATGGATGTTAATCCAGACTATCCAAGCCCTGCATAAGCGCGATGCTTCTCTGGCAATGCTGTGCAAGACTTCTATTTCCAGAAAGCTATTAAACTATATCCATGCACATAAACTTAATTTGGCTTATTGTGCAGTTTATCAGATAGATGCCAAGAAATATTTTGGGGCAACGGTTGATGCCTGTTTATTGTTTTGTAAGTTTGCTTCCAACCCCCCAAGATATTTCTGTGATGTGTTCATTAGCCTGGAAGAAACTCAATATTACCGAATAGGATATCGCTATAATATTTTGATTAAAGATTTAGATTCTTTTGAGAAACTAAATCATTTATATCAAGCAAAGTCAGAATTAAAATGGCGTTCTGGCGTTAAGCATGATTGCTCAAGTGTGATGGAGTTCCGTAAAATTGATCGTGTTTTTATTAATGGCTTAGGAGAAAAAGTTGACCTTGAAGAAACATACCTTTTCCCTTTACTTAAAGGTTCTGATGTGGCGCAGAATCGGACAGCGGATATTAGCCGATATGTTTTAGTAACACAGAGGTTTATTGGTGAATCAACTGAAATGATTGGAGATTTAGCTCCCAAAACCTGGAGATATTTAGAAGCTCATGCAGAATATTTAGATTCTAGGAAAAGTAAAATTTATCAAGGCAATCCTCGCTTCGCTATTTTTGGAGTGGGAGATTATACATTTTTACCTTGGAAAGTAGCAATTTGTGGACTATATAAGAAGTTGGATTTTCGATTGATTGGAAATGTTGATAACAAACCTGTGGTTTTTGATGATACTGTTTATTTCTTGAGTTTTGATAATCAAAAAGATGCCGATAGAGCATTTACACTTTTAACTTCAAATGTAGCAATGAAGTTCTATTCTTCTCTGATTTTTTGGGATGAAAAGCGCCCAATTAAAACTAGCATCTTGAATAGCTTAAACTTATCTGTTCTAGGAGAAAATGGTTTTTAAAAACCGAATTTAACTAGAGTGGTGCGAATTAGTTGTTCGGTTTGAATAGCACCATATTGTTAAACAAACCAATTTTCAATTATTACTACCGAAGCAGTTACTATCTCTCGTTGATGTTCGGTCAGATTTTGGACAACATTAACATTAGGAGTAGGACGAGTAGCCTCTGAAATAACATTGGTGTCTAACAAATACCTGAAAATCAAAATTTAACCTCCCTACCCACAGAGCGATCGCGAAGATCTAAAAAATCTTCATCAGTAAAAATAATATTTTCTTGCTCCATCCTCTTTCTAAATCGTAAAGTCAGATCCCAAAACCCCTCAGAATTTGTTTTTTCGTCCTCTAAGCAATTAGCAATTACAGGCTGATGATTATCAATCCGTTGTTGGCGGATTAACTCAAATAAGTAATCCCGATCTTCCATTGACAAATTTTCTACTTGAGCAATAATTTCTTGTAAAGTCATTATCCAACCTCCTGAATTATTTCAATTGCTCAGAAAATGGTTTTTAAAAACCGAATTTAACTAGGGTGGTGCGAATTAGTTGTTCGGCTTGGATAGCACCATTTTGATAGTAAGGGCAACTATGGGGTTTTGGCGATCGCATGGACAAGATTTTCTGAATCGCCGCGATCGCTTCTTTGCTATTGTCCACCCCCCAGACACAATTTGCCAAGTTATCTCTTTGTAACCGTCGCTGTTGGCGATCGTAGATTCGCGGGAGGGCAAAGGCAACTAATGGCACTCCCAAGGCAGCGCATTCATAAACGGTATTATAACCAGCCCCACCAATGACGGCATCAGCGGCAAGCAAGCATTCGATTCCGGGGTAGTGGTTGATATGGGCGGGGGAATGGGGGCTAAGATGGCGGATAGCAATATGGGGAAAAGCGGTAGTCAGTTGGGTGGCTAAGTTGGTAAAAAAGGGTTGTTCAACAAGATTGCCAGCAGCACAGACGACAACTACGGGATTGTCAAGTTGATTTAATTGTAAAAGCGATCGCGCTGTTTTTAGTTCTGGTAATTCTTCCGGATTGCGAATTATCCAAGGTAGGGTATGCTGCACGCCGGGTAAGTCGGCGAGGGGTAAATCTACTCCCTCTCCCGGTACGATAATAGTATTGAAGTGCTGCTGAACAAAAGAATGAAGATTTTTAACTTGCACATATTCCGGATTAAGATCGCGATGGATGAAAATTCGCGGGATACTTTCTAGTTGGGGGAGGATTTTCACCAGTTCTCCCCCTAAGCCACGCGGAAAGGTATCAACAATTAAACAGTTATAGTTGGTGTTGCAGAGGATTTGCTCAACTTGTTGGCAAGTGCTTTCTAATCCTGCGGTTGGTGAAATAAAGTGAATGTGGCAACCTGAAATTTCCGGGGCTGAAGATGGCTTTGGTTGCAGAAGAAGATGATGAGCATAAGGGCTGTTGGTAATAATTTCGACGCGGCGGTAGCGAGCCGCAATTCGCCCCAAGGATAAAGCCCGATTCAGGTGTCCCCAACCTCCACCCAAAGCATAAATTAACCAAGTTTCATTTTCATCTTTCGGTAGGTGTACCATTCTCCACATTGGGCGGCTAAGTCTTCCACAATCCCGATTAACCGCTATAGCGCTTCCGTAGGGGCAATCCCCCCGTGGTTGCCCCAATTTAAAGGGGTAGGCACGGGGGCGCTACCCCCCCGTGGTTGCCCCAATTTAAAGGGGTAGGCACGGGGGCGCTACCCCTACAGATTTGTCCAAATGATTCAGACGCGCTATATAATCAAGTTATTGATTTTTTTTTAATATGGATGGAATTTGCACCCTGGCTAATGACCGAGTTTATGACCAATTAATTGCTTTGCTAAATAGCATTCAAGCAACTCTTGGGTCAGAAATTCCGGTTTGGGTTTATCCCTACGACGATAATACCAGTAAAATTGCGGCTGAAATTGCTCGCCGTCCCAACGTTAATTTATATCAAGATCGAGATGTCATCGCTCGGTGGGAAGAATTTGCCCGCCAAGTTTGGGATACTCACCCCACCGCCAAACAAAGTTGGCAGAAAATTGGTAGCGAAACCTATCATCGCTTGGGAACTCACCGCCGCTACTGTGCGTTTGAAGGAGAAAGCGATCGCTTTATTTATATGGATGCTGATACCCTATTATTAGGTTCAGTAGCCCCAATTTTTCAACAACTAGATCGCAGCGATTGGGTAGTTTATGACTTTCAGCATAAAGATCCCAGTCACGTTTACGATCTGGCGGCTCCGAAATTAAATACTATTTTTTCACCAGAAAGAATTGCCTCAGAAATCTTTTGTTCTGGCTTTTATGCCTCCAAAAAAGGGATGTTTCCCCTCGCCCAAAGGGAATTTATCTTAGCCCAACTCCGCGCCGGAGAAGCTGAAATTCTATATCCAATGGCAGCCGATCAACCAATTTTAAATTATATGGTGATGAAGTTGGGAATATCCAGCTACAACTTTGCTTTACAGTTGCCAGAAAGTGAAAAAACTGGCTGTTGTGTCACCTCTTCCCATTTTATCGAAAAAGACTTTCGGCTATACGACAAAGATCGCCCCCTAACTTACTTGCATTATATTGGACTATCTTCCCAATTATTTGCTAGAGTTTGTCAAGGGGAAAATATTGACTTTCCTTACCGGGACTTATTTTTACACTACCGCTATTTGCACGAACCCGAAAAGCGCCCTAAATTTACCACCAAACCCAAAGCCTACAACCAGCCACCGAATTTGATGGCGAAAGTGATGCGAAAATTAAGATTAAACAATTAAGGATATTGCGATGAGTCGTGGGATTTATATTACTGCTAATGATAAAGTGATGGATCAGGCGATCGCTCTCCTGAACAGCATTCGTCTTTATGATGCCGATATTCCCGTTGTGCTGATTCCCTACGACGACAAATATCAAGCTGTCGCAGAAAAATTGGCGGCAGAATACGGCGTACAAGTTTATGGAGATTTGCAGTTTATTGAACGCTTATCCCTGAAATTACAACAGATCTTTGGCGAAAAGTTTTTTGCTCGCCCCAATCAATTTCGCAAACAAGCTTGCTGGTTTGGAGAATTCGAGCAATTTCTGTATATTGATACTGACATTGTGGTTTTTGAAAAGATTGCTGATAACTTAAATTATTTAGCCGATTATGATTTTATTTGCTGCGACTACCAACACCGGGGCGGCATTACCAATGTTTTTAGCCCTCAAATTATTACTGACAAAGTATTTAGCGAAGCTGAATTAAAGGAGATTTTCAATTGCGGTTTTTGGGGGTCAAAAAAGAACTTACTTTCGGAAACAGATTTATATGATAGCTTTGCCGAATGTGCCTCCCATCCCGAATATTTCGACTTTTCTCGTAAAACCTCCGACCAACCTATTATTAATTATACCATCTTAAAACGCATTAATCGCCGTTTTAATATTACTAATCGAGTAGAAGGAGCGCCGGGAAACTGGGCTGGTAGCAAACATTTCCAAGTCAAAGATTATATTCTTTTCGATCCTAAAGTTAATCAGCGCTTGCAATATTTACACTGGGCAGGATTTAAAATTGCACCGGGATGTCCCTATTGGGAAATTTGGGAATATCATCGTTATTTGCGCGAATCAAAACCTAGTCAATTACCTACCCCACCACAGAAAAGTTTTTGGCAAAAAATCGCCAATAAACTGAGAATTGAATAAAGGTTTTTACATTGGATAAAGTGAGCCAGTCGTAATGGAAGTTGAGCATCAACTAGAAATTTCATGAGGCCAGCTTATAGACACTCTTAATTTGACTTAAACGAGCCGCAAACAGTAAGGCTGATAGAATATCTGCTTCCTCTAAATCATCATAATCTATCAAAATTTCCTCATGCGTCATCCCAGCACTTAGCAGTTCCAATAAAAACTCAACTGGATAGCGCAACCCTCGAATGCAGGGCTTACCATGACAGATTTCTGGATCGATGGTGATTCTTTGTAAAAGGGAATTATCCATTAATGAACTCATCGCTTTAACCTCCTAAAAATCCCATTCTTCAAACAGTTCTGAAACCGCCATCGAAAACCCCGGTACTATTGCCTCACCATCCAGACGATCCGCAGGACGCAAAAAGCGATCGGGTTCGGGTGAATGATAAACCAAAACATACTTTTCATCAGGATGAATCACCCAAACTAAGCGCGTGTCATTCTCGAAATATTCTATAATTTTATCGTGAATTTCTTCAACCGTATTACTCGGAGATAGAATCTCCACAGCTAGATCGGGAGAACCTGTAAAAAAACCTCTTGGTGGACGCTTTAACCCTTTAAGTCTTTCCTTGGAAACAAAAGAAACATCAGGCGATCTCTTATTGCCATTTTTCAAAGTAAACGCTGTACTCGAATCGCAGACAATACCCAGTTTGTGCTGTTTCACATAGATTGCCAAAAAACCACCCAGCAATGAGCCGATCCCGCCATGCTCCATCCCTGAATTCCCCATATCCACCACCTCCCCATTTACCAATTCATAGCGATGCCCATCCGGGGACAGTTCCATAAACTCAGCATCAGTCCAGACTTTCTTTTCAGTGGAAATAGTCATAATCCCAACCTCCTGAGATTTTGCCGAATCGCTGCTTCCAGTTTAGTACAGGAATACTGATGGATACAAACCGGATACAGCGTATCCAAACAAAGCGTTAAAGTACCCAATAAAAAAGCCCTCAGTTAAACTATGTTAGCTGAAAGCGTTGATTTGATGAGGCTGTACGAATGGGCGATACAGGATCTGAATCTGTGACCCCTTCCGTGTGAAGGTGAGACAACTGACGCATATATGTCATGCCCTGCATAGGTTTTGTCTCTGCACTCAAAATGTATTCAGAACTTTCTATTCATTTTCTAGTCAAAGTGCTATAGTGAGTTTAACGAGTTAAACCCCATTGGGATAGAAATGTATAGCAAGACGGAAACAGGCAAAGCGAGTAAGGGAACGGTAGGGGTATCAGCGGATAAAGGAACCTTACGGCTATCGTTCCCGCGATTGATGTTCGGCGGTAAGCAGAAATTTGTAGCGCTAGGCTTGAGAGATACCCCAGAGAACCGCGTCATAGCTGAGAAAAAAGCACTACAAGCGAACTTAGACATCAGTAATAATGAGTTTGACTTCACCCTAGAAAAGTACAAACCTGTTCACCATTTGACGGTAGCATCACCACCAGCTACGAAAATGTTATCAATCGTAGAACTGTGGGACAAATTTACTGAATACAAAAAGAAATCACTCAAACCTAAAACACTGGAGAAATATGACAATCTCAGAAAGTTGCTTATCAAGGTAAGCGCACCATTAGATGATGCGATCGCCGTAAAAGGACAGCTTGAAAAGCTAACCACAATCTTTAGGGTTAAAGATGCGCTGATGTATTTATCAGCTGCTAGTAACTGGGGTTGCAAAAATAGATTGTTGAGCAGCAATCCTTACGAGGGAATGAGCAACGAATTACCAAAACATAACTACCAAGATAATTCTTGCCCTAATGCGTTTACTGATGATGAAACGGCTCTTATTATTCAATCATTCAAGAACGATGAGCGTTCAGGGATGAACTATAAGCGGTATGCGGCCTTTGTGGAATTTTTATTCTTGACTGGCTGTAGACCATCGGAAGCTGTAGGCTTGCAGTGGAAAAATATCTCTGAAGACTGTGGGACAGTACATTTTATGGGTTCAATCGGACAGGTAGGCAATCGACGGGTAAGAGTTTCCAAGTCAAAAAATAACCGCACTCGTTCGCTAGCAGTATCGCCAAGATGTCAGGCATTACTTAAAAGTATTCAGCCACCCGTTAAAGAACCGGAAAAATTATTATTTTCTGTGAATGGACAGCCTATCAATTATCGCAACTTTAGCAGAAGGGCATGGAGCAGCATTGTTGACCCTATTAAGCCTGATACTACACCGTATAACGCTCGCGATACCTTCATTACTAATCAATTGATGAAAGGTGTTCCGAGTGCAATAATCGCTAAGTGGTGCGACACATCTGTTTCTATGATTGACAAAAGTTATGCCGATAAGCTAAAACTTTCGGCGCTTAGACCGCTTGATTAGTCCTTGGCAGCTATAACCCATACACCATAAGGAATACAACAAAAAGAGGGGTTTAGCAATGACCCCTCTTTGACGTTCTGAGGGAGGTATTTCTAAAACATTAAACCTTAGATTAACCTTTAGGTTAAACTATTTATAAAGACCTCTCCCTTCAATATCACAGACACATCCTTTAACCCGTGTCACTTCATCCTGTAGGTCTTTCAAGTCAACTTCTATGACTTGGTAGTAATTGAGTGGAATATTCCAACTACCCGCCACAGTGTAACTGTGACCAGCAAGGGTTTTAGCTTCAGAGAGCTTTTTTGTAGGTGTGCCAGTGTGTGACAGTTGTGAATGAATAGAGGTTGAATAGAATCTATTCAATTTCTAATCAAAATATAGTTAAAGTCCATCACGAAGCGCTATGGAAGGGCTAATATCGTTTAACTAAAACGCCTGGAAGCCTTGCAGTTATTATGTTTTTAAGAATGGGCGATACAGGATTTGAACCTGTGACCCCTTCCGTGTGAAGGAAGTGCGCTACCACTGTGCTAATCGCCCATGAGATCTAACTATAGCACAATTTCTGGAAATCAATCTTCTAATTTATGGGTTGACGGTGAATTGTCCGGTCGAGATATTGCAGAATGATTGCCGTACCTACCACGCTGATGCTTAGGGCTACCCAATAACCAACTACCACGATCCGGGATTGGTCTAAAACCCAACCGCCAAGGGTGGGACCAATAAAATAGCCTGCTGCCCAACACAGCGAATTAATGGAGATGTAGATGGCTCGCAGAGATGGGGGGGCAATGTCTGCCACTAGGGAAGAAGCTGCCGGACTATAACAGACAGTGGCGATCGCTAACACCCCTAAACCCAAAATTGCCCAAAACAATTGACTATGGGGAACTACCCCCGCCAGCCACATACATCCAAATCCCGCTGCCCAGAGGATAGCCGAAATGGTCAGGGTTTGAACGTGGCTAAACCGCTTGAGTAGGTAAGCCGCAGGCATCTGAGAGATAATATTCAGGGCTAAATGCCAAGCAAATAAGCCGCTAATGGTAGTAGCCGCAAAGCCTTTACTGCCCGAATCTCCACCGATAAAGTTGCTGAAGTAGAGGGGAATAGTGCTGTGTAACTGGGCAATATAGGTGGTAAAAATGATATTCGCCAGAATATAAACTTGCAGGCGGCGATCGCGCAACGCCTCGAACCAAGCACTACCCCGCACCTCATCCCGGTGAGATGCCGACGGATAGGTTTTGGCAATGGCAAAATAAACCACCCCAAAAAAGACAGCAAAGGAAAGGGCATCCACCACAAATAGGGTGCGATAAGCATTGGTAGCGCTAATCAATAACCCTCCTAAAACAATTCCCACTCCCAAACCCAAATTATCCGCCAATCGGGTGATGGCATAGGCTTCCCGGCGCTGTTCTCCTTGAGTTAGGTCAGCCACAATTGATTCAGTGGCAGGCCAATATAAACCGATACCTAAACCGCTCAGTAAGTTACCCGCAATTAAAGTGGTTAAATTATGGGTAGTGGCAAGTACCAAAGCGGCGATCGCTAACACTGCCGTTGCCAGCAGTAGAGTACGGCGACGACCCCATCGGGGTGAATCTGCTAAAGTACCGCTAAGAATCCGTCCTGCCACTCCAGAAACTGAGGCGATACCCAAAGCCAAACCAACTTCCGTCGCCGACAAGCCCACCTGATTAACAAAAAATATCGGAGCATAAAATAATGTGAAGCCGGAACCAATATCCGACAAAAACCGACCCCCAGCCAGAATCCAGACTTGGGGATTGAGTTGGGGCAACCTAGAGAGCGATCGCAATTGGCGCACAAATTTCTTTGGGAGAGGGAACAGGGAATAGGGAATAGGGAACAGGGAACAGGGAACAGGGAACAGGGAATAGGCAATAGTGGGGAGAAGGAATAGGGAATGGGGAATAGGGAATGGGGAATAGGGAACAGGGAACAGTCTAAGATAGAAATATCGACCAAAAGTCAAATTCTAAGTAGCGAAATTTCTGTGACACCACTCCTTTTTGTAACAGATCTAGACAATACCTTAGTAGGCGATAGTGCGGCATTAGAAGAACTCAATCGGCACTTGGAGCGGCAACGTCAAGAACGCGGCACAAAGATTGTTTATGCCACTGGGCGATCGCTTGCTCTCTATCAAGAACTAGCTACAGAACAACATTTACTCGCCCCAGATGCGCTCATTGTGGCGGTTGGGACTGAAATTTATTACCGCGACAGCCATACCCCCGATCCTTCTTGGACGGAAAAACTCTCCCATCGTTGGGACAGGGAACTGGTAGCCGCCATTGCTGCCCATTTTGCCGACTTGATCCCCCAATCGGATACGGAGCAGCGCCCCTTCAAAGCTAGTTATTATCTAACCGAAGATGCCGCGATCGCGGTTCTGCCCCGTCTTGAGCTAGAAATGAAAGAACGCGGCCTAGACGTACAATTAATCTATAGTGCTGCCAAAGACCTAGATATCTTACCGAAATATGGCGACAAGGGTCAGGCGATGCTATTCCTGCGCCAAAATTGGGGCATAGATGCCACTCGCACAGTAGTTTGTGGCGATTCTGGCAACGATATTTCCCTGTTTAGCCTGGGAGATGAACGGGCAATTATTGTTGGTAATGCCCAGCCAGAACTGCTGTTGTGGTACAGTATCAACTCCACTCCCCATCATTACCAAGCAAAAGCTAGTTATGCAGCGGGGATTTTGGAAGGTTTATCTTACTTTGGCTTTCTGCCGTGATATTATGTCGGGCTGATTAAACTTAATATCTGGGTAGGGGCGGGTTTATTCAGATCTCAGCTATGTTGTCAAGATGCCGCTAAACCCGCCCCTACATGAACTGCTACCGGACATGATATGATTGGTTATCTCAAAGGTGTGCCAGCTGCCCTCCACAAAGGCGCTGGCAACCGGACTCTATTAGTGTTGGAAGTCAACCAGATTGGTTGCGAGGTACAAATCCCCTCTCGTTTTGGGCAGCAGTTGCCGATTGGTGACGGGGAAGTGTTGCAAGTCTTCACCCATTTGCAAATCCGCGAAGATCAAATGACGCTCTATGGCTTTGCTTCGGCTTCAGAGCGGGATTTATTTCGCCTGTTAATTGGGGTGAGTGGGGTGGGAGCGCAACTAGCGATCGCCCTCTTAGATAATTTGACGGTAGCAGATTTAGTTCAGGCGATTATCACGGGCAATACGCGGGTTTTGGCAAAAACTCCAGGGGTGGGCAACAAAACTGCCGAACGGCTAACTTTAGAATTGAAGACTAAACTAGCGGCATGGCATCATCTGAGTAATATTGCCGCACCTACCTCTGGACCATCCTTAACAATTTTAGAAGAATTGAATATGACTTTATTAGCTTTGGGATATAGTCATAGCGAAATTAGCACCGCTGTAGAAAATATTAGTAAAGATGGTCTTTTGGCGAAAAACAAAGATCCTGAAGAGTGGATTAGGAGCGCGATCGCTTGGTTGAGTCGTTAGGGAAATAGATTTATTAAAAAACATTACAAAGCCATAGTGCTGTCAAATATCTAATAGAATAGCTCTGTTCCTTGCCAAAATTAGTCCCACATCTAGCCTAAGCTTTTAGCTTTGGGCTTTTTTAGGGGTTTTCTGTTCATGCAGTTTTTTATCCGTGGATTGGCTTTTATGACTACCGTTCTAAGTTTAGTTCCCCCTAAATCTCCCTTCAAAAGGTGGACTTTGAGAAAATCTCTGGTTCCCCCCTTTTGAAGGGGGGTTAGGAAGGATCGCACACGTTTATTGCATGAATAAAATTGCCGAAAAACTCACAAAGTCAACAGCCTACATCTAGCCTACTCTAATGGTGTGGGATATCTAGTAGAGACGTTCCAGCGGAACGTCTCTACTAATTGACTCAAGATTTTGGTCTGGACACGCTATAAACTCAACTCCAATTATGTAATCAGGATTGAATATGAAGCATTGGAAATGGTTCAAAGGTTTAGTAGCATTAGTGGCAATTCTGTTCATCTCTTTTCCCCAGATGAATGCGATCGCCCTTGCCGATCACAAACCCGCCACGAAAACAACGCAGGAGGCTAATGCTGAAGTTCTCAGCAATCTACCCTTTGGCAACACAGAAGATTTTCAACTAGCCACCGAAGGGTTTATTGATAAATTTCCAGATACCTTCCAGATTCCCGCTGTTGGCGAACCGAACGAAGGTAGGATTTGGAACTTAAAACAGTATCAATTCCTTTTGAAAGACGAAAAGGTTTTGGAAGAAGAAGAGGGTTGGGAAGACGAAAAAGTTTCTTCTGTCATTCCTACCTCTGACCCCACAAAACTACCGAAAGCACCTGATACTGTCAACCCCAGCCTATGGCGCAACGCCCAACTGAATATGCAGCATGGGCTGTACGAAGTTGCACTGGGAATTTATCAAATTCGCGGCTATGACATCGCAGAGATTACCCTAGTTGAAGGAAAGACAGGTTGGATACTTATTGATCCCCTCACCTCCAATGAAACCGCCAAAGCTGCTTTGGAGCTGGTAAACACCAACATTCGCAATGGCAAGTTGAATTTCAAGTGGGATCACCACTCTGGTAGAACTGAGCCGCTACCAATTTCTGCCATCATTTATACCCACAGCCACGTCGATCACTATGCTGGGGTGAAGGGTATTATTGACTTTGCGCGCGAGGGCATTAAAATTTATGCTCCCGAAGGCTTTTTAGAAGAAGCCGTCAGCGAAAACGTTTTCGCTGGCAACGTGATGAGCCGTCGTGCTAGCTATATGTACGGCAACCTCATCCCAAAAGAACCAACAGGACAGGTTGATGGCGGTCTAGGCAAAACCACCTCCGCTGGTCAGATATCATTGATTGCCCCGACAGATATCATTACCTTTGACACCAAAGAGACCACAATTGATGAAGTAAACATCACTTTTCAGAACGTACCCGGCTCGGAAGCTCCCGCCGAAATGCTGTTCTATTTTCCCGATTTTCAAGCCCTCTGTGCTTCTGAGGACGCAACCCACACCATGCACAACCTCTATACTTTGCGTGGGGCTAAAGTGCGAGATGCTATCGGTTGGGCAAAATATCTGAACAAAACAATCGAACTGTTTGGAAAAGATGTAGATGTTGTTTTTGCTAGTCACCATTGGCCAATTTGGAATAAAGAAGGAACTCCTGAGAATGAAGTAGTGGAGTACCTGAAAAAGCAACGGGATTTGTATAAATACATCCACGACCAAACCCTGCGTTTCGCCAATAAAGGTCAAACCATGTTGGAAATTGCGGAGGAATTGAAGTTACCCCCTTCCTTATCCCAGGAATGGTACAACCGTGGTTACTACGGCAGTCTCAACCACAACGTCAAAGCAGTCTACCAGCGCTATCTGGGTTGGTTTGACGGCAACCCCGCTCACCTGTATTCCCTCCCTCCCGAAAAAGCAGGTGCTAAGTATATCGAATACATTGGTGGAGCTAGAGCTGCTATTGAGCAAGCCAAAAAAGATTTTGACCACGGTAAAAAAGATGACTACCGTTGGGTGGCTCAGGTGATGAGCGATGTGGTTTTCGGAACTTGCAAAGACAACCTTCCACCTTATCTTCTCCCTATATCTGCTGATGAAACCACGCAAAACTGCATAGATGCCACTCAACTTGAAGCAGATGCCTTAGAACAACTAGGCTATCAAGCCGAATCTGGTCCGTGGCGCAATTTCTTCTTGACTGGCGCTCAAGAGTTACGAGATGGTTTGGACGTGGAGCTACCTAGTCCCGACAGTGGCAGCTCGGAAACGATCGCTGAGATGACCCCAGATTTGCTATTTGATTATCTTGCCATTCGGCTTAAGGGGTTTGAGGCGGGGGATTTCAAGTACACCTTCCGGATAATATTCCCTAACGAGAGTTATTTGCTCTCGGTTGAAAATGGTGTGCTGAATTACACTAAGGATGGTGAGCAACCCATTGCCGAAGCCGAGACCACAATCACGGTTAATCGTGAGGATCTCGAGGCGCTTATAGGCGAAGGCGAAAATGTATTTGATCCCAGCAAAATTACAGGGGATACCAAGAAGTTCGAGGAATTCGTCGGATATCTAGACAAAAAATCAGACATTCCGTTCTGGTTCAACATTGTCCTTCCCTAAATCCTCATAACTTTTAGCCAGGGGTTTTAACTCCTGGCTAAAAGTTATTCAGCGCTATCTATTATAGGGGCGTTAGCCGTTAGCCATACCCGGGCTATATGGCATTTGCCCCTATGCAGAAAAGTTTTTAAAAAGAGCAGGACTTAAATGACTTATTTCGGACATTCTTGCAATTCACCCAATTGTGTTGGTTGGCAACAAATGAGCAATCAGCAACGCTGGCGGTTGACGGTGATGCTGGGAGCAATTTTGATCTTTGCGCTGGTGGAATGGTTAGCCGGATATTTCAGTCATAGTCTAGCTCTCCGCTCAGATGCTTGGCACATGGTGGCGGATGGAGGGGCAATTTTGCTGGCTTTGAGTGCCAGTTGGCTAACTCGTTGGACGATGACTCGGCAATTGCCGGGGCAACTGCGTTTAGATGCGATCGCCGCTTTTTTAAATAGTATCGGATTGCTGCTAATGGCCGGATTAATTGCTTGGGAAGCTATTGGACACCTGACGCAACCTCCCCAACAAATCCTCAGCCAACCAATGTTTATTGCTGCCACCATTGGTTTGGCGATTAATATCATTGGAATTGCGTTACTTCATGAAGATAGCCAAGGAAATCTGAATGTCCAGGGAGCTTTCTTGCATATATTGGCAGATTTAGCAAGTTCTGTCGGCGTGATCCTCGGTGCGATCGCCATTTATGCCTTTCAATGTTTTTGGTTAGACGGTATAATTAGTCTGTTAATTGCCTTATTTATTGCCGGAAGCTCCTTTCCTTTAATGCGTTCTAGTTGGCAGCAACTAGGCCAAACTTCCCCCCCTGCCAATAATTTCACCTTGTTAGAAATTGGTAAAACTAATCTCATGGATTTAATTGTTCGCAAAGCCGATTAATAGAAGGGAAAGAGTTTATAATTTCTCCCAAGGGTTTAGGAATGACTCACTATCAACAATTATTAAAAATCTCCACCACTGGTAAATCTTTTACTAGAATCACCACCAAAGTTCAAGAAATAGTCACAGAATCTGGCATCAATACCGGACTCTGTAACCTATTTTTGCGGCACACCTCTGCCAGTTTAGTAATTCAAGAAAATGCCGATCCTGATGTGTTGCTTGATTTAGCCAATTTCCTAGCGAAATTAGTTCCAGAAGGTGCTAATTACATTCATAGTACCGAAGGACCAGACGATATGCCCGCCCATATTCGGACTGCCCTTACCCATACTTCGGAACAAATTCCCATTTCCCAAGGCAGGTTATTACTAGGCACTTGGCAAGGAATTTATCTTTGGGAACATCGTCAACGGGGGAGTGTGCGAGAATTAATTGTTCATGTCAGCGGACAATAGTTGCCACAAAAGCAATACGGACTTGGGCAAATGGGATCTAAACCATTTGCGTAAGGACTGAAAAATACATAAAATGACTAATTGCAGGACTGGCAATCTGCGGAATGTGGGTTTCAAGACAGTCGCTATGATTATAATCAAGTTATTGTATTGATTTTTCATTCCTAAGTCCTGATGATATGACTTTTTAATTTGATGCAGCAGTAATCGTTTTGAGCGTTTGTAAGTTATCATTGCAGAGGTGGATTTCTACCGGAGCATCATTAAACACATCCTTGGATAGTTCTTGGCTAATCTGCTTGGCAAAATTGATAAAATTGGGATCTTGCTCGTAGCCTTTTTTGATCACCATCCGAAATTGATAAATATTGCCAGATTTGTTTAATTGAATGCTTTTTTCCTTGCCATCAAAAAAACCTTGTTGAACCAGGTATTGACCAAGTTTTTGCGCTTCTGACTCAGAAACTGTAGAAGTATAAAATAATTGTCCCTGATTAAATTTTAGTTCCCGTCCATAATTGCCGCAACTCCAAATAAAGGCGATGGAGAGAAAAACCATCAATTTGGACAGTAATGAAGCAATGGCTGATAGATATTTTTTTAGTGCGATGGCTGCCCAAAGTTGATTTAGCCAAGGATTTGACATGGATAGATAGCTGATAGACAATAAACTTCGGTAACTAAGCCAATATGCCCGTTAATCCCAAAGGAATATTGCATAATACGCCAAATCTGCCAAATTCCCGGAAAATTTGCCAGAAATTAACCGACTGGAGCGTGATTCAATCGGGTTCAGTTGTACTTTATGCTTTATGCTTCGTCAATTTCAATGCTGATAACAACAGAATTGATCCTAAAATTAAATATAGCACTGAACTTGAGATATACCTTAAAAGATTACTACCGACAAATGCCCCTAAAATTGAACCAAATGCTATTGAAACGATGAATTTTTGCTCTGATTTAACTTCCGCCAGTCGTTGCTGTTTTTGGTATTTGAATAAGCCCATAATAATGGTGGGAATAATCAATTCACCACCTGCTACACCCAACATACTGCTAAAAATACCAATTACAATTCCAGCTAAAAATCCTAGGCTGATTCTCAAAATGCTTGGCAATTGTAAACTGCCAATACTGAACAGGACTTACGCATTTACTCCGTATATAGCGTTGATGGTGCGTTACGCTGCGCTAACACACCCTACTGATAGAGGCATTGCGTAAGTCCTGCTGAAGATGAAATTATGCCCAATCAGTACAATACTCAGAAAAATGAATGAAAAATTACCGTGACGAAGCTGATTATCAGATTAATAATAATTGCTTGCAAGGTGGGATATTGAAAAGTGCTAACTAGAATAGGTAAGCGAAACTCTGCTCCACCTAAACCGATTAATCCACCTAAAATCTCAACCACAGCACCCCAAGCAAACGCCCAGATACTAAGATATTAACGACTATTATAGTGCGCGCCAGACTTTAAACATTGAATCTAACTTCTGGCAAATTGGGGGGAATGACAATTCGCTCCACTCCGATTTTATGACTTTCTTGTTGAGTATGAATATCGATGGCGATCGCCTCTAACCGAATTTCCATACTTCCAAATGGTACTGTTAACTGTACCATCGCCTCCATATCCCCAAAACCATCGGCAAAAAAATCCACTAACCAGTGGGGACCATCTAATAGTGTTCGGGATTGCCTGTCTTGCAACCAAAATTTGACATAATGGGGTGTGGGGGTAGTCGGCAACTTCACCCAAATATTGATTGTTTGTCCAGAAATTAACTCGCCTGGGGGAACTTTTAATTCTGGGGTTGGTACAGGAATTTTCGCTTCTGACGGCGGTTCTTCCACTGGCAAGGGGGGGAGATATTCATCATCGTCTACCACAATTTCTTGCTCAAAAACATCTGGTTGAGCAACGACTAATTCTGTTGCCTCTAATACATAAGGTTCGTTTTCAATGGTTTCTGATGGCTCGACATCTTCAGCATCTACTGATAAAGAATTGAGTCGCGCCCAAAAACGCTCTTGTAATTTCAAGGATTCAAATAGTTCATCCCTAGGCGTAACTTCTTGGGCGACTGTTTCTGGATCTTCTGGCGGTAAAACAGTAGCATCATCCTCTGACAGAGTGTTAGAAAAATTTGGTAAAGCTGGAGTTTGTGCCGTTTTACCACTGGGGTAAATTTGTGGCGGTAAAATCTGCTGGCCTGATTCTTTGGTGGTAAAATTTACTGGTTCAGCAGGTTTATCTACTAAGTTGAGCAAATCTAGATTCAAAGGATTGGCTTTGGGGCGAGATTGTCTGGCATCAGCGAGGGCAGCACTTTCTTCGGCTCTTTGTAAAAATGTTCCTAAAAGTTCTCTTAAATCCGCAGTCACATTAAAGGATTGGGTAGCAATAATAGTACCGCGAGGACTACAAATAGCGATTTCTCCCAACAACAGATGTAGTTGCGGTTCTGGCGGGAGTTGAATTTCTAAATTAAAGTTAAATGGCGGTACTTGGTTGGATAAGGGTTGATTACCTTCTAGTACCAAAGTGGAATTTTGTGGATCGCGTAATTGATAATTCAGTAAACCTGTAAAAATCAGGTTGGGATTTTCTGCGAAGGGGGAGATTTTGCCAGTCAGGGCGATCGCTCCCTCCCGACTAGCGGCTAAAGTGTCCCGCTCCAAGGTTAAAATTAATTCTGGCAGGTCTTCTTCAACTTCAACTTCTACCTCAATGGCAGGAGTTTCGACATTTGCCGTTTCTGGCAGCAATCCCGGTTCTAAAGCTTGTTCTAAAATTAAATCGGCTATTTGTGCCGAGCGATCGCGCAGATTTCCCAGAGATGCAGTATCTATCGGTAAAATCGGCAGTTGCAGTCGCGGCGGTATCGGTGGCGCATCCTCTACCACAGGTGGCAGCACTTCCGGCGCAGAAGTGGTTTCGGCTATCTTTGCAATAGGTTCAAGAATTGTTTCTGGTAGGTTGGCAACAGGTTCCAAAACCTCCGGCACTGGAGTTGTTTCTGGTACGCTGGCGACAGGTGCTACCGTTTCCTCAAAGCTGCGATTAACAACTTCAACCGTTGGTAATGCGGTGGAAGTATTAAGCGGAAAAACTGGCGCTGTAGCCACAGGCATAGAGATTTTGGGCAATACCTGCAACTCCACCACTTCCTGCCAGGATTCCCCCATCATCTCCGACATCACATCGCCAGTACAGCGAAATTCCCAGATTCCCGGCTTGAGATAAACAAAGGGAATCACTACCATTAAACCCTCTGGGTTGGTATGGCGCGATCGCTTTTGAGTTCGTCGCTTAGGCGGATCTTCGTCTAAAATCTGATGAGTGATGCAAATTTCCACTTCGGCGTTAGGACGACTAGAGTTGGCCACTACCCGATAGCGCCCTTCCAAAACCTGCGTACTGGACACCTTCAAGGCCAGCCAAGAGCGATCGCCTTCTTTCTGTAACAGAAATTCCCAATATTCCATCAGCATATCCTTAAAGCTGGCGAATTTCTTCTAGTTTGGCACGAACTGCTTGAATATCTTGCCACATCAACCATTTGGGACTGCCGCGATCGCTGCTAGAATTGCGAAGTAAGTAGGCAGGATGGAGAATTGGCATACATAATCGCCCTTCCCAAGTCATCCACGTCCCGCGAATTTTGGTAATTCCCCGTTTGTCCCCCGTAACGGCGCGGACAGCAGTTGCCCCAGTTAATAGGATAATTTGCGGATCGACTAAACGCAATTGTTCCAGGAAATAGGGACGACAGGCAGCAATTTCATCCGCTTCTGGCACGCGATTTCCCGGCGGACGACATTTAATCGCATTACAAATATAAACATCTTCTTGGCTATTCAGATCGACAGCCGCTAAAATTTTCTCTAATAATTGCCCCGCTTTACCCACAAAAGGTTGCCCAGTTTCATCTTCATTTTGTCCTGGTGCTTCCCCCACAATCATAATTGGAGCGCGGGGATTGCCTCTACCTACCACCGCATTAGTGCGAGTTTTGCCTAATCGACAGCGATCGCACTGATTGCAATGAGCTACCATTTCCTCCATATTTTGATAAGTGCCGGGAGGAATGGGAATTTTGGCATTACTGAGAATTTCTTCCCAGGTGGGCGGTGCAGGGGGCGGTGGTTCTGCTACTGTTAAATCAAACAGATTTAGTTGTTCTTCGTTCGGCATAATATTAGTCAAGTCGCTTCGCTCCAATTCAAAATTCAAAATTATCAATTCAAAATTAAAGACAATTTCATTTTGAATTTTGCATTTTGAACTCAAAAAAAGTCATTAGTCGTACATTGTATCCCGGTGTAAGGCTTCATCGGGTAATGGTGGATTATCGGAAGAATGACTGTATACCCACTTTAACCAATTGGCTGATTTTTGCTCAGGTGTCAGATCCATCTCTGGAGAAGGCAGTAAGCTTTTTTGTTGAAGAAATGTACTAAAATCTAAGACTTGCTGCTGTTTATCTAGAGGAAGTTGTCTGACTTTTGCTAAAATTGCTTGTTCAATATTCATTATGCTTTGTTCCCGTAACTAAAATTTGGGCAGTTGAGGCAATTTCAAGAATTTGGGTCATTTGGCTTAAACAGGACTTCCGCGACACCTTTATTAGTAGGGTGTGTTAGCGCAGCGTAACGCACCATAAACGCTATATGCAGAGCAACTGCGTAAGTCCTGTTAAAGCTTGATTGATGTCTATGGTTTGCATGGTTTATTCTCCTGATTCTATTAAGTTTTGCGATCGCTCTGTTATTTAGCGACCATTGTTGAAATTTTTATAACTGATTTTGGTATTATGAGTAAATAGGAGTTAACTAAAAGTGGCTAGAATGAAGCTTATTCGTTCTAATCATCGGCTTCTTGATACATAAAGGTTCTATTGACAATTTTTTCTAACTTGATTATTCCCCGATTGTCATGCCAATATACTATCGCGATTTTATCATCCGTCCTTGGGAAGAGGGTGATCGCTGGATTGCTGCTCAGGTAATTCAAGAAGTCCTGGCTGAGTATAATTTACGCTGGGAACCAGATGATGCCGATCGGGAAGTTTTAGCCGTAGAACAATTTTATCTGCAAACCCAGGGCGAATTTTGGGTAATTGAGCAAAATAACCAGATTGTCGGCACTAGCGGGTATTATCCTATCAATCGCGATGATTTTCCAGGAAAAGCCGCAGAAATTCGCAAAATGTATTTACTGCCTTCAGCTAGAGGACAAGGATTAGGGCGATTTTTACTGCAAAGTCTAGAGAGTGCGATCGCATCCCAAGGTTGTGAAATAATTTGGATCAAAACTGCCACTATCCGCAAGGAAGCAATTAGTCTTTACGAAAGTAGCGGTTATCAATTAATCGATGGTACAACTACTTCTCGATGCGATCGCACTTATTTCAAAATCCTCAAAACTTATAATAAATTGTTTTTGCGTCCAGGACAAAGACACTAAGAATATATTTCCGGTTTAGGCACAGGTAACAAGGCAATCTTCAACTTGAAGTGGCGACTTCTACCTAACAGGAGTCACCACTTCAATTTTCTGGGCAACTTTAATTTAGTAGCTATGTTCCGCTGGCACGCCATCATTGGCAGGTTCCGAAAAATCTAAATTGAGGGAAGCTTCCCGAATTGCCTGCCATTGGCGCAGAAGTTCCGAATCGCTCAAATCGCTAGCTTTATATTTCTGAATTGCTTGCTCCAATTCTTGCCGGGTGCTGAGAACGGGAACTGAAATAGTCATTTCTGCCATGATGAGGTTCTCGATTTTCAAGATTTGGTAGTTGACGAACATACTAGCCCATATTGTAATAAAAATCCCCAGCAAACTGTATTCATAAAGACAAATTATTCGCAGATCTTAGTATAAATAAATGAAGAAAAGTTGAGACTCTAATTTATTGAGATGCAACAGCCATGCCGTACCAAATATCTGACCTGGTAGGGCATTTTTTCGCTGAATTTTCCTAGACCAGGGACAAACAAAACTCGCCCATTGCCTAGCACCTAATCATTCTCGTCTGAATTAACGTTGCTGCTAGCAATATTTGACTTGGGGATACCAAACGTGACTGAACTTTGTGGTTATTCACAATTCGCAACACAAAGGATAGGCAGAACAGAAGCAGGTAGGGTTGTTTTATGGTGATGGGGAGATGGGGTGATGACAGACTGTGCAACAGCCCTGCCCTAGGCTGTTGACTTTGCGAGTTTTTGAGCAATTTTATTCATGCAATAACTGTGTCTGATATTTCCTGACTGGTTCCCAGGCTCTGCCTGGGAACCGATATCCAGAGGCTCTGCCTCGCTTGGCGCTCATACGAGGCAGAGCCTCTCAATGGGCATTCCCAGGCAGAGCCTGGGAACGAGTAAACAGATCAGAAACTGCATGAAGAAAAAGCCCCTCAAAAGGCACAAAGTCAACAGCCTAGGAAAACCGTTAAATTCAACTATTGCTAGTGTAAGCGGCGACGGGCAAACAGGAACAAACTAGGTTGCGATCGCCGTAGGCATGATTAATTCTACCCACAGTAGGCCAGAATTTACGATCTTTTAATTCTGGGACGGGATAAATAGCTTCCTGGCGAGAGTAAGGACGATCCCACTCTGAATCGACTAAATCTGCTATGGTATGGGGAGCATTTTTCAACAGGTTGTTTTGACGACTTACTTGCCCTAATTCAATTTGACGAATTTCGGCGCGAATGGCAATCATCGCATCGCAAAAGCGGTCTAATTCTAGTTTCGATTCGCTTTCCGTTGGCTCCACCATAATTGTACCGGGAACAGGCCAAGAAACTGTGGGTGGATGGAAACCATAATCAATCAAACGTTTGGCAATGTCATCAACTTCGATTTCAGCAGTTTTCTTGAATTGCCGCAAATCTAAAATACATTCATGGGCAACTAAACCGTTTTGACCTTGGTACAGGACGGGATAGTGAGATTCCAGACGTTTGGCAATATAATTAGCGTTGAGAATGGCAACTTGGGTAGCTTTGGTTAAACCCGCTCCACCCATCAAGCCAATATACATCCAAGATATGGGTAAAATGCTGGCGCTGCTCCAAGGGGCAGAAGCGATCGCCCCAATGCCCAATTCTCCTCCCACGGGTATAATTGGATGAGTCGGTAAAAATGGCACTAAATGGGCTGCTACGCCAATTGGTCCCATACCGGGACCGCCGCCGCCGTGGGGAATGCAAAAGGTTTTATGCAGGTTAAGATGACAAACATCCGCGCCGATATCCCCTGGACGGCATAACCCTACTTGAGCATTTAAATTCGCCCCATCCATGTAAACTTGTCCGCCGTGGTGATGGATAATTTGGCAAATCTCCCGAATGGAAGCTTCAAATACGCCGTGGGTGGAGGGATAGGTAATCATCAAGGCGGCGAGATTGTCTTGATGTTTTTCGGCTTGGGCTTTTAAGTCGGCAACATCAATATTACCTTGAGCATCGCAGGCGATCGCGACTACTTTCATTCCTGCCATAATTGCGCTCGCTGGATTAGTGCCATGAGCCGATTGGGGAATCAAGCAAATTCGGCGATGTTGGTCGCCCCGCTGTTCGTGGTAGCGTTGAATAACTAACAACCCGGTATATTCGCCTTGAGATCCCGCATTGGGTTGTAAAGAAATTCCGGCAAAACCCGTAATCTCCGCCAACCAAGTTTCCAATTGTTGAAACAGAATTTGGTAGCCTTGGGTTTGGGAAGTGGGGGCAAAGGGATGAATTTGATTAAACTCAGGCCAACTCACCGGAATCATTTCCGAAGTAGCATTGAGTTTCATAGTACAGGAACCCAAGGGAATCATCGCATTAGCCAGGGATAAATCCTTGGCTTGCAAACGACTGATGTAGCGCAACAGTTCGGTTTCAGAATGATACTGGTTAAAAGTGGGATGGGTAAGATAGGTGCTGGTGCGGGGATAGGGAATCGGGAATGGGGAATTAGCAGTTTCCGCTACTAATTGATCTAGGGTAAAAGTAGGGTTACTGTCTGCAAAAATCGCCAGCAAGTCAATTAAATCAGCTTCAGAAGTGGTTTCATCTAGGGAAATCCCTAGGGTAGTAGAGTCAATTTGCCGGATATTGATTTGATAGGCGATCGCTCGGGCTAAAATTTCCTCAGCTTGATCTTGCACCTCAATTCGCAAAGTGTCAAAAAACGACTTGGCTCCCAACCGATAACCCAGCTTTTCCAACCCCACTGCTAACACCACCGTTAACTGGTGAATTCTGGTAGCAATCCGTTTCAATCCGGTTGCCCCGTGGTAAACCGCATACATACTTGCCATCACCGCCAGCAACACCTGCGCCGTACAAATATTACTGGTAGCAGTTTCTCGGCGGATATGTTGCTCGCGAGTTTGCAGCGCCAACCGCAAAGCTAAATTTCCCCTGCCATCCTTAGAAACTCCCACCAGTCGCCCCGGCAACTTGCGAGTATATGCTTCTTTGGTGGCAAAATAGGCCGCATGGGGTCCCCCATAACCCAACGGTACGCCAAACCGCTGAGTATTACCCACCGCAATATCAGCGCCAAATTCCCCTGGCGGTTGCAATAAAGTTAAACTTAACAAATCTGCCGCCACTGTCACCAAGGCTCCGGCATCATGGGCGCGGCGGATAAAATCATGGTAATTATAAACTGCCCCATCGCTGGCAGGGTATTGTAGTAAGACCCCAAAAACAGGTTGGTCAAAATTACAGGTTTGATGATTGCCGACAATGACTTCAATTCCTAAAGGTTTTGCCCTTGTCTGCACTACCTCAATCGTTTGGGGATGGCAATCTTGGGAAATCCAAAAGGTTTTTACGCCGCTTTTTTCTTTGATGCCATAACTCATCGTCATCGCTTCCGCCGCCGCCGTACTTTCATCCAACAAGGAGGCGTTGGCAATTTCTAACCCGGTTAAATCAATAATGGTGGTTTGGAAATTCAGCAACGCTTCCAATCGCCCTTGGGAAATTTCTGGTTGATAGGGAGTATATTGCGTGTACCAACCGGGATTTTCTAAAATATTGCGTTGAATCACTGGTGGGGTGATACAGTTAGAGTAGCCTAAACCAATGAAAGAGCGAAAAATCTGGTTTTGGGAAGCGATCGCCTTTAACTTCACTAATAGTTCCCGTTCGCTTGCACCCTTGCCCAAATTCAGCGGTTGAGACAAGCGGATATTTTCCGGCACTGCACTATCAATCAGCGCTGCCAAGTCTGCAAATCCCAACACATCCAACATCAGTTGCACTTCAGGATCATTCGCACCCAAATGCCTTTGGACAAAATTATCTTCAGGCTCCAGCCATTCCAAAGCTGAATTGCTCTGAATACTGCCATTCTGCGTACCATGGGCGTGAACCAACGGTGGTTGGTGAATAGCAGACTCGGACATAAAAGATTGTGGCATAGGTGTAATGATGGCAAAATGGAGAAATAACCGCCGCTAAGTAGTAATGCAGCTATTTCTCCATTTTGCAACATCCTGTAATAAATATTCGCAAACAGGAAAATCAATCAGGACTTGCCCAAATCCTCCAGCGATCGCTCTTGTTATGATGTTGCACACCTAAATCGTACTTTTTTATACTGAACTCCTTGTCGTCAGGAGTTCAGTATAAAAAACTAGATGCGCGACAGCTTACCAGTTAACAGTGCGTTACGCTATTGCTAACGCACCCTACTACTACTCATAATTGGATTGCAGCCATTGGGTGGTAAAATGGTATGGGCAGACTTAATTTAATACAAGAGTAATCCCATGCGTAAACAGATCATTCAATATACATCATCCTTAGATGCCTTAGTTGCCGTTGCCAAGCGACTGAGCTTGTATGAGAACCAGCAAAAAATGGCATCCGAAGAATTTTTCAACCAATATAATCGGGGACTATTGTCAGATGATATCCTATTTATAGAATGGGCAAATGATTACCGTCATTACCTGGCTTTGCATCAAGAAATAGCCCAAAAACTGAATCATGCTGCCTAATATTTTATCTAATTATCTAGCTCAAGTCGAGCAAGCAATTCAACAATGTAGGAATGTTGATATCGAACGGTATGAAGAAGAAATTTTCAACTCGAAACGGGCTAATTTGAGACTTCGCTTGCGCTTCAATGGAACGTATTTGCTAGAAATAAACGAGGCTATTATAGTTACGGACGATCGATTAGAATTTCTGGATTACCGCTACCACTTTCAGGATGAAAGCAACCAACTGATTTTTCGCTATGATAGTACACCTCATTTTCCAAATTTACCCAATTTCCCCCATCACAAGCATTTACCAGATGACATAATTGCTTCTGAAAAACCTGAAATTACTCAAGTTTTGAAAGAAGCAACTGAGTCGATATAGTCTGACGGGGTGAAAACCTCGTTATATCAATTCCGGCTACGCCGGAATGATATAGTGAAAGGGTGTTAAAACTGCAATCCGGGGAATTTATGCCTAAACCTCTCAAGGTATATCATTCCGATGCAACCGGAATTGATATTATTCCCTAGCCTAAAAATAACTTATAGGCGGGATTTTGACTTTCATCCCAATAACGATAGCCGAGGGTATCGAGAAAGATTTGCCATGCCGCAATTTCATGGGGCGGTACTTGCATTCCTACCACAATCCGCCCATAGTCAGCCCCGTTGTTGCGATAGTGAAATAGACTAATATTCCAATTGGGACTCATGGAAGCGACAAATTTCATTAATGCACCGGGACGTTCGGGAAATTCAAACCGATAAAGTAACTCATTGCCAGCTAAAGGCGATCGCCCCCCTACCATGTGTCTTAAATGCAATTTTGTCAGTTCATCGTCGGTTAAGTCAAGGGTTTTTAACCCATTGGCTTCAAAGGAAGCGACAATTTTGGCAGCATCGGCACGATTAACGATTTGCACGCCGACAAAGATATGAGCTTCCCGCTCATCGGCAATCCGATAATTAAACTCAGTTAAATTGCGTTTTCCCATACAGTCGCAAAACTTTCGCAGACTTCCTGGTGCTTCGGGAATAGTAACCGCAAAGATGGCTTCCCGACGTTCTCCTAATTCCGCTCGCTCCGCCACAAACCGCAACCGATCGAAATTCATGTTAGCACCGCAGGCGACGGCAACCAAGGTTTGTCCCTGAATTTGTTCTCGCTCTACATAGGCTTTAGCGCCAGCGATCGCCAGCGCCCCAGCAGGTTCTAAAATGGAACGAGTATCTTCAAATACATCTTTAATGGCGGCGCAGGTGTCGTCAGTATCTACCAAAATAATTTCATCAACGTACTGCTGGCACAACCGAAAAGTTTCTTCCCCCACTTCTCGCACCGCCACCCCATCGGCAAATAATCCTACTTGAGTCAAGCGTACCCGATGCCCTGCTTGAAGAGATTGCTTCATGGCATCCGCGTCTACTGGCTCCACCCCAATAATTTTAATTTCTGGGCGCAACCGCTTGATATAAGCCGCAATTCCCGAAATTAACCCACCGCCACCAATCGCGACAAAAATGGCATGGATGGGTTGCTGATATTGCCGGAGAATTTCCATCCCAATTGTCCCCTGTCCGGCGATCACATGGGGGTCATCAAAGGGATGAATAAAAGTCATGCCTTTTTCCGCTTCCAGTTGACGAGCATGGGCGTAGGCATCATCATAGGTATCCCCATACAGCACTACTTCCCCTCCCCGCGCTTTCACCGCATCAATTTTAACTTGGGGGGTGGTAACTGGCATAACAATAATGGCGCGGGTTCCCAGCTTTTTCGCTGCCAAAGCTACTCCTTGGGCGTGGTTGCCTGCGGAAGCCGCGATCGCCCCTTTTGCTAGCATAGCTGGAGAGAGGTGCGCCATTTTGTTATATGCGCCTCTGAGTTTGAAAGAGAAGACAGACTGCATATCTTCTCGTTTCAGCAAAAGTTGGTTATTGAGTCGCGCCGACAGGTTGGGAGCCAATTCTAAGGGCGTTTCTTGAGCCACATCGTAGACGCGAGCCGTCAAGATCTGTACCAGGTAGTCGCAATACATGGGGTGGTAAATGCCTTATGGAAGATTATTCTACTTTACTGGGGTGGCGATCTTTTCGATGCGGTTAACTGAGGGCATCAGAAAGATAATCCGCCGCTGCTTCTACTACCGCGATCGCATTTTCATATACCATCCTAGTTGGCCCCAATACTCCCACACTACCTACGGGTACAGTCCCTTGGTGATAATTCGCCGAAATCAAGGTACAAATTCGCATCGGGGCTAAAGGATTTTCCGCTCCAATCCGAATCGTGGCGCGGCGCTTGCCCATTTCTAATTCGGGTATGGCAAAGATTACAGGCCATAATTGATCCTGTTCTTCTTCCAATAAATGCAGTAGAGTTTGTACCTGTTGCAACTCCGAAAATTCCGGTTGCCGCAACACCTCCGAAACCCCGCGAATCATAATTGGGGCAGCGATGGGAGCAGTGGTGCGGCGAGCCAACTCCGTCAGCAAACTTCGCAAGCAATCCCCATAGCGCTGAAATTCCCGATCTAATTCATTCCAGTCTAAGGTAGTAATTTCTAAAAGCGATCGCCCTCGCAATTGACTATTTAAAAAATTCGATAAAATCTGTAACTCCCGCTCCACAGTCTCCCCATCGGTGGGATTGCCCTCTTCCGATTTTGGCAATTCCATCAACACGCTGGTTGTCTCGTAGGCATCCGTCACCACAATCAACATTACTCGATCTGGATCTACCTGTACCAGTTGCAAATGACGCAATCGATGGCTGCGAGCCTGGGGAAGAGTAATTAAAGCAATACAACCGCTAATAGTTGCCAAAATCTGGGCAGCACCATGCAGCAGCGCTTCAAAGCTGCCCTCTTCGCGATGCAACTTCTCCGTTAGTAACTGCTCTACCTGACGAGTCAAAGGTTCTGACGGCACAATTAGTTGGTCAACATAAATTCTATAGCCAGAGTCAGAAGGGATTCTGCCCGCCGAAGTGTGGGGTTGATAGAGCAATCCCGCCTTTTCTAGCGCTCCCATCGCATTGCGAATGGTGGCAGAGCTAACATTGAGATTATATTCCTCTGCCAAGGCTTTTGAGCCGACAGGCTCGGCAGTGGCAATATAGTGGCGGACAGTAGCCCAGAGGATATATTGTTGCCGATCGGTCAGACTAAATGGCATAACCTTAAGAGTAGGAAGCAGAATTTCACCGGATTTTAAAGAGTTTAACTAAAAAATGTACCCAATTGGCGATATGGCAATTGATTATTGGCAATTAATATCCAACATCTTCCTCTAAAATTCCCGCTTTGTCCGTAACAAAAGTGACCAAGACACAAAAAATTAGCCCTAATTAATCAATTAAACCGGAATTCGACCGAAAGGTAAGACCGTTAATTCATTTTGCAGGTATAGCCTTCAGCTTCTTTTTCCTGAACCGTTTTTTCAACCGCAGATTTATCAGAGTTAAACCCAGCGGATTTGCCAGTACCGCACTTACTGGAGTCTTTGCAAGTGCAGTTATAAGTTTGACACTCCCACGTCTAAAGAGCGTGGGATTCTTTAAGAGTCCAGAGTCTGAACCTTAAGGGCGTAGTCAATGCGCCCCTACCAACTCCATCAAGATTAAATCCCAATGTTGTCGCTACTTTTCTTAGAATGTTGGCTGCACCATTGCAATCAGCATTGAGATACCAGTTGTTTGCAGTCCGATACAAACCCCGCTTAACCCGCTTCCCAGACTCTTGCCACACTTCGACTTCGCTCAGTGCTTGCCCTTCGGGTTTTTCACCAAATGTAGGTAGCTCATCCGAGTCTAGAAAACTAGCCTTAGAAGTGTAGGATTCTTCCGTTTCTACAAACTTGATTCCATACTGCTCACACAGTTGTTTAATTCTTTCCTTCAATCTTCCTGTGGGTATCTGGACAAACTTCTGGTTAGTATTAGAACCCAAATTTATCGAGTCTTTCTGTCCCTTGTTCCAACCAAATACTACAGTACCAATCTGGTTTTCTAAGCAGTGATTAATTACTAATCTAGCAGCTTTATTGATAGCATCCCTGACTTGCCTATTTCTCCTTTCAGTAACACGGGCTAACCGCTTAGACCAGAAGGATTGAGGTTGATTTTCCTTAAGGATAGATGCCCGCTTGTTATACCACTGGTTCAGGGATTTAAGGTGTCTCCCATCAACAATAAAGCTAGTCCCCGCATTGGAAACACAGGTCAACCAGTTATCAATCCCGTGGTCAATTCCCAAAACTTTAGAGCTATCTACTTGAGTCGAAGTTGTTTCCACCTTGTAAACAAGCTCTAGATAAAACTCACCATTTCTGGGTAGTATCCGGTATTCCCTAATATCCTTGTAATCAAGGTTAGAGGGCATGGGCAGGTAGAAAGCATCTAGAGCAAACCACGCCTTTACTTTATTCCCAAGGGGAAATCGTAACCCTTCTGGCTTAAGTTTAACGGCTTGGGATGGGTAAGCTACTAGAGCAAAACCACCCTTCTTTTTGTAGTTGGGTATTCTTGGCTTTTGAGTTGCCGAACCAGTTTTTATCCCTTTCAACAATCCGATGAATGATGAGAAGGATTCTGCTACAGCCATGACAGTTTGTTGAGCTACTTGGGAGTACAGAGCCGAGTAGTGGGAATTCTGCTTTAACTCATTAATCAGGGCAAATTTATTGACTACTTTCTCAGTCTTGAAGTAAATCTGTCTAGCGTAGTAAATGGCACAGTTGTTGAGTTTGTTTGACTCACTACATAGATATTCCAGAACGGCTTTAAGCTCCTTATCTGGGTTGATTCTGACTTGCTGACAGCCAAACATTTCTTAACCTCTTCTGTGAATTGGTTGGCTTCGTACCTACGCCAACCCGCCTTATATCCCACGGCTAAAGCCAGTGGGTTTTACGGCGATTTCTATAAGTCGTGTTCCTCTGTTCGACGAAAATCGTCCCAGATAAAAGCAATAATTTGCTCATAGGATGAACCTTCTGCTAGATATAAAGATGTATCTTCGGCAATTTCTCCAATCACTTTTTGTGGCTTGTCTTTGGCATACCAAAACTTAATTTCAATCACCAGTTTAAGGGAAGGAATTGCTAGGTCTACTCTTGGTTGTTTTTGTCCTACTGAGGGAGTATATTCTTCTTCTCTGATATCGGCAAAGAACGGGGCTAATAAAAAATAAAGCAGATTCTGGACATGATATTCATTTTCTATGTGCCACTGCCTGGCTTGGCTAGACCTTATGGGGGACTTTTTTTCCCATGTCCAACGCCGCAATCCAGTTGGAACCCGTTTTAATAACTTGATAACATCTTCCAAGCTCAAGGAGCCTAAAGTAGATTGAGAACAAGTAAGTAAACCTTTTTGATAATTTTCTCTAACTGCCTTTAAAGCCGACAGATGATTTTTTTAATTAGTTTTAAAAATAAGGTTTGATGGTAACATAATTAGCCTTTTACTTCTTGAGTTTTCGTCAATAATTTTCCTATTACTATGATCTTGCCCCGACTCAGATCTTTTGAATCTAAGGAATTTGGGCAACAATTGTTGCCCAAATTTCCAGTCTCAAGAGAGAAAATTTCAGGGCAACTGGGTAACTTTAGTGGTAGAGATACTTTTTAGTTGGTTAATGGTTGAGAAGCGAATATCCTCCTTTTCAGCAATTAACTTAATGCCTTGTGCCTGGAGAGTCAAAAAATCTAATCCCTGTTCGTTACCACTAACTAAAAAATCGTTAATGGCAACCTTGTAAGTCCGTTGAGCTTCCAGAGGTTGCTGATTGATTAACCAATGGCTAGCTCGATCTTGACTAATATTAGCAGTCTGAAGATAACCTCCAGTTCCGCGATTTCTTTCGCCTTGATCTAAAACTCTTTTTAGCAGTTCCCCCGTCATTTCTACTGCTAAAACTTTGCCGCCAAAGGGCAGAATTCGCAGGACATCGTATTGCGTAATTATTCCGGGAGGAATGGTATCATCAATCCGAATTGAACCGCTATTAAAAATAGCTAAATCAGCATCTGGAACTTCCTTTAACATCCCTTGGGCGATGATTTCCGTAAGATTGGTGGAACCATTGCGAACGCTTTCTTCCAAACCATCTAAATAGATATTAGTTGTGGCAATCTTTTCCCTGGGGTAAAATCCCATTTCTTCAAAAGCTTTGAAGGCAATATCTACCCATTTTTCTACTACTTGCGCTGTTGTGGGGTCATCGGGAATTGCTTCGGTAATTAGCTGGAGATCGGAAGTAATTTCTAAGCTTTTGGGTTTGTCGGTGTCGTAAACTAAGTTGTGAATATAAACAGTCCGGGCATTGGCATCAGCTTTAGCAATGGGAACAAAATTTCGTCCGCGCCGTTGTTGAATATTTTCGTGTTCGTGACCGCCCAAAACCATGTTAATCTCTGGAACAGATCTAATTAGTTTGCGGTCTTGGGCGATGCTAAGATGGGTGAGAGCAATGATAATATCAACTTTGCCCTTTAAAGCAGCTACTTGTTTTTGGGCTGCTGTTATGGGATCTGTATATTGGACATAACTAGCTGGATTGCTATCGAGAGTTAAGCCAATTAGTCCAACGCGAACTGTTTTACCGCCGTCGCCTTTGACGTTAATAATGCGGTTGAGAGGTACTCCCGGAAAAGCTTCTCCCTGGTTGGTGGTGACGTTGCTAGAAAACCATTTAAAATTGGATTCTTTTAATCGTTCATTGAGTTGTTGGGCATTGATATCAAATTCGTGATTTCCAAAGGTGGCATAATCCAATCCCATCGCATTCAAGCTAGCAATCATTTGTTTGCCAGCTAATCTTTGCCCATTGACTGTAGCCGTACCAATGGCAGAAGGACTGAGGAAATCTCCGGCAATCAGAGTATAAGTACGAGGGTTTTTGGCTAACAGTTGTTTTCGCAAGGTGGCAACTCTGGCTAATCCCCCGCGAGTTCCTCCTTCTACGGGAGAAATTTCATAAACATCATTCATTTGCAGGAGAGTAATATTAACTTTCTCTGCTAAGGCGGGAGTTGCCAAGATTACTGCAAGTAATTGAGCGGCAATGCCGGAAGTTTGCCAAAATTTTTTCATGCTTATGATTTTACTTGACTGCTGTGACTGCGAGGATCGGTGGGACTATTTTGGTTAGGCGCAATTGGGGGGGAAAAGTTAGAAATTTGCCCGTTTGATTGGGCATAGGGGAGGGGCAACCCAGCAATGAGCGATTCTAAGTTCGCTTGGAGAATGGGATGGGGTTGTTCGCCGATGGTTTGAGCGAGGGTTTGTCCTTGGTTGTCAAAGTAGACGAAATGGGGAATGCCGTCAACGCGATAGCGGAGGATTTCGGGCAACCATTTGGTATTATCAACGTTGAGCATGGTGAAGTTGACGCGATCGCCATATTCCTGTTTTAGTTTACCTAAATCCTTGGCCATAGCTTGACAACTGTTGCACCAGTTGGCATAAAACTCCATTAAAGTTGGTTTGCCGTTGCTGAGGGCAACTTCTAGGGGGATGGAGGCGGTGGCTTGAGCATCGAGAGTCAGGGAGGGGACTTCTGTCCGCAATCCCTGGAAAAGGAGTACACTGAGGGCGATCGCTACTAAAGCAATTAAAAAGTTTCTGACTCGCGCTCCAGCATTGGGAGCGGATGGGGGGGTAGCGGTTGATTGAGGGGAATTCCCAGTCATGGAAGATTTTCTTTAAGATGATAGGGTATGTACTTTCCTTAGTCTACCGACTGTTGTGAAAAAGCGAATTACTTTGACTTTCCCGAAACGAGCAATTCAAATGCCAGTCACTTATATTCTGGCAAAGGATTTTAATGTGGCGGCGAATATCATCCGCGCCCAGGTTGCTCCCAATCAGGTCGGGAAACTGGTGGTAGAATTGGCAGGAGATATCGATCTGCTAGATGCGGCGATTGATTGGATGCGATCGCAGGATATTATTGTTTCCCTGGCTAGTCGGGAAATTTTGATTGATGAGGAAAGTTGCGTCCATTGCGGTTTGTGTACGGGGGTATGTCCCACGGAAGCTCTGAGTTTGGAACCGCAAAGTTTCAAGCTTCATTTTACGCGATCGCGTTGCATTGTTTGCGAGCAGTGTATTCCCACTTGTCCGGTGGAAGCTATTTCAACTAATCTTTGAAAAAGAAGTTTGTAGTTGGGCTTCAGCCTAGGCTTATGATTTACAGGACTTACGCAGTTGCTCCGCATATAGCGTTGATGGTGCGTTACGCTGCGCTAACGCACCCTACTAATAGAGGCATTGCGTAAGTCCTGATTTAGTTTTGAAGCTGGCGAAAATACTCGTCTTGATAGACTATTTCCAAATCTTTTTTGGTTACATGGTTGCCTGCATATAACCTGTCAAACAACTCTCGACTATCAATAATGTAGTCAAGAGTAACTCCCATACCATTTAACTGATTTTGAATTGCTTCCAAGGGTTCACCAAAAGCTCTGCTAATAAACACAAACGCATCGCTAACTTCATTACCCTGTTTACGCAAATACTCAACTGCTCGGATAATATTTGTCCCTGTAGTTAAAACATCATCGACGATAACTACTTTTTGATTGGGTTGCAATCTGCCATCTAGCAACAATTTTGGTTCTTCAGTTTGCTCGTCCTTTTCAAAAACTAGATCGCAAGATGGTTTTCCTAAAAGTGCTGCCACACCAGCTGCTACATGGATTCTTTCTCGAAAAATGGGAGCATTTTTAGTATTTTCTTTTTTTAACAATCCCACAATTCTATGAACTTTCCCAATTGCTGGCGCAACATAACCTGCCATTAATTGATATAATTCATGGCTTTTGCCAGCTTCAGATACTTCAGATAAAGTAATAAAATAGGGAGATTTATTGCCATTTTCTAGGAAAAATCCTGCCTTTTTAACATCAAAGACATCTCGCTGATTTTGCTTGCAATAAATGATTAAATCTACCAAAGTGCTTTTGAATTGCTCAATTGCCAAATTACTCGCTTCAGTCAACCCCAACCTTTGTAAATTATCCCAAATCTCTTCTGTAGAAGTTTCGGCAAAATGTTTGGTGATTAATTCACTAAGTTTCCGAGAATCTAAAGTTTTTCTTGGTGTGGTTTTCATCTTAATTTTCTCCTTCATTTAATAGCTTGCTTTGTTCAATGAGAGTAAGGTCTCGAATCGCAATTTGAGCGTGTCCTTTATTGTATAAGGCAGAGTCTGGAAAAATGGGTTTTCCTTCTAGGAAAACACCTCTTCCTAACCAATCATACTTATTGGTGCTTGGGCGAAAACCATCCCTGAGAATTTTTTTTGCTGCTGCTAAATTTGTACCGTGGTATCCCAGAACAGGAAACTCCAGATCGCGAATCATTTGCTGCCCAAAATCTCCTTGCTATTTTGTTTTGATGGCATTTAAAGGCAAAACTTTCTTTTGAAAAAAGGCTGTGACATTTTTTCCGTAAGTCAAAGTCATGCCAAAATACCCTTGAAAAAGGGTTCCCAATGGTCTATTAAGACTTAGTGTCACTAAGAACTCGCACACACACCTGAGCGTGCAGAGTTTTCAGCTTAGAAGACACTGACAGCTTGGCTAAAGAGAAGTTAATTATTCCTATTGTCTTTATTAGATCAATCTTATAAGTATAGCATAAGGATCGCAAAAGGACACAATACAAACCAAGAGACCATAAAGATTCGTTGCTGTCAAGTAAATATTGTGTAAAGCAATTCAATTTTTTGGCTTTAAGCAGCGCTTTTAGAACGTTATACTGAATTCTGCTGCCCAGCCAAAACGACTTTTCTGAATAAATGTTACATTAATTTATAAAAGGGAAGAACCCAGGAGCGATCGCAGGTGTACACCGCCAACGAATCCAGCATCCCCAACAATTATACTACCGATCGCGATTCAGTATGAAGATACACTAAATACAGGCTGAAATGATGAGAGCTACTAAATATGAATGTCAATAAAGAAAACTTGCGCGAACATTTACGGCATTTAGTCCGCGATCGCGATCCCTATTTCGCTACTCAGGGACACTTTTATGTCCAGGAATATATTCGGCAGGAGTTGGGACAATGGGGAACCGTAGAAACCCATAAATTTTCCCATAATGGCAAAACTCATCAAAATTTGATTCTCAATTTACCCCCCAAAGATGAAGTCAAAAAATTCCCATTACCGCCCATTTTAATTGGGGCGCATTATGATGCAGTTCCCGGAACTCCTGGCGCAGATGATAATGCCAGTGGGGTAGCGGGGATGTTAGAATTAGCTCGGATATTTGCCGCCGCCCCAATTAAATATCCCCTCCGGTTCGTGGCTTTCGATTTGGAAGAATATGGGATGATTGGGAGCGAACATTATGCTCGCCAACTGAAACAACAAAAGCAAAAATTGCGACTGATGTTTTCCTTGGAAATGTTGGGATATTGCGATCGCACTCCTGGTTCTCAGCGATATCCAGCCGGATTAGAACGCTTTTATCCAGATCGAGGGGATTTTATGGCCTTAATTGGTAATTTAACCACTATTGGCGATCTCCTGCATCTCAGCCGCAGCATCCGTCAAGCTGGTGCGGCTTGCGAATGGTTGCCTGCCGGACAAAAGGGTTTAATTGTTCCTCAAACCCGTCTGAGCGATCATGCACCTTTTTGGGATAATGGTTATGGAGCTATTATGGTCACAGATACCGCATTTATGCGAAATCCCCACTATCATCAGCCCAGCGATCGCCTAGAAACTTTAGACTTAGATTTTATGGCGAGTGTTTGCAATGGGTTAGTAGCGGGAATTAACCAGTTAAATTAGGAAAAACTCAAGAGTTTATATGTTGCATTATTCGGTAATACCGATACCAAAAGAAGGGAATGCCGATCTCAATATAGTTCCCCACTTGGTTACAATCATCCTAAGCGAAAACTTATATTAACCTCATAACTTGAGGAGAGAGGGCAAAATGCAACCAAATAGTCCTAATTTATTTACAGAAAAAGCCTGGGAAGCGATCGCTCGCACCCAAGAAATCCTCAAAGCATCCCAGCAACAATATATTGAAAGCGAACACCTGATGAAATCGCTGCTGGAACAGAATAGTGGTTTAGTCAGCAGCATCTTGAAGAAAGCGGGAGTTAACTTACAGCGGGTGCAGAATTATACCGAGGACTTCATCCGTCGTCAACCCAAGATTTCTGGCAGTAGCGGCGCTTATTGGGGCAGAAGTGTAGATACTCTCCTAGATCGTGCCAATGCCTATCGTCAAGAATACGGCGACGAATTTATTTCGGTGGAACACCTGTTACTAGGTTTTGCCAAAGACGATCGTTTTGGCAAAGCTCTGTTCTCAGAACTTAAACTCGATGAAAGTACCTTAAAAACAATTATTGCCCAAGTGCGCGGAAGCCAAAAAGTGACTGACCAAAATCCTGAAGGTAAATACGAATCTCTCGAAAAATATGGTCGCGACTTGACCATTGCCGCCAAAGAAGGCAAACTAGATCCGGTTATTGGTAGAGATGATGAAATTCGACGCACCATCCAAATTTTATCCCGTCGAACAAAGAATAACCCTGTATTAATTGGCGAACCGGGGGTGGGAAAAACCGCCATTGCGGAAGGATTAGCTCAACGGATAGTTAGCGGAGATGTACCGGAATCTCTGCGCGATCGCAAGTTAATTACCCTAGACATGGGTTCCCTAATTGCAGGCGCAAAATACCGGGGAGAATTTGAAGAACGCCTAAAAGCTGTTCTCAAAGAAGTCACAGAATCCCAAGGTCAAATTATTCTATTCATTGATGAAATTCACACCGTTGTCGGTGCTGGCGCTACCCAAGGGGCGATGGATGCGGGTAATTTGTTAAAACCAATGTTGGCGCGGGGAGAATTGCGTTGTATTGGCGCAACAACTTTAGATGAATATCGCAAGTATATTGAGAAAGATGCGGCTTTAGAAAGACGTTTTCAACAGGTTTATATCGATCAACCCAGCGTCGAAGATACGGTTTCCATTTTGCGGGGTTTAAAAGACCGCTATGAAACCCATCATAACGTCAAAATTTCCGACAGTTCTTTAGTCGCCGCCGCTGTTTTATCGACGAGATATATTAGCGATCGCTTCCTGCCCGACAAAGCCATCGATTTAGTTGATGAAGCCGCTGCCCGATTAAACATGGAAAGCACCTCTAAGCCAGAGGAACTAGACGAAATTGACCGGAAAATTTTGCAGTTGGAAATGGAAAGATTATCGCTGCAAAAGGAAAGTAATCCCACTTCTAGAGAACGTTTAGACAAATTAGAAAGAGAACTTGCCGATCTCAAAGAAGAACAACGGGAATTGAGCGCCCAATGGCAAGGAGAAAAAGAAGTCTTAGATCGGCGCAAAAGTCTCAAAGAAGAAATTGACCGCGTAAATGTGGAAATTCAGCAGGCAGAACGGGAATACGATCTCAATCGTGCCGCTGAATTAAAGTTTGGTACGCTGGCTCAACTGCAACAACAATTAGAACAAATTGAAGTGCAATTAGTTCAAAATCAAAGTAACGGGCGCAGTCTATTGCGGGAAGAAGTGACCGAAACAGACATTGCCGAAATTATCTCTAAGTGGACTGGCATCCCCATGAGTAAATTGGTGGAGTCAGAAAAAGAGAAATTGTTAAATTTAGAAGCCGAATTGCACCGAAGAGTAGTAGGGCAAGAAGAAGCCGTTACCGCCGTGGCAGATGCCATCCAGCGATCGCGAGCCGGGTTAGCCGATCCTAATCGCCCAATTGCCAGTTTCATCTTTCTCGGCCCAACAGGAGTGGGCAAAACTGAATTAGCTAAAGCCCTCGCTGCCTACTTATTCGACACCGAAGAAGCGATGGTGCGAATTGATATGTCTGAGTACATGGAAAAGCACTCAGTTTCTCGATTAATTGGCGCACCTCCCGGTTATGTTGGCTATGAAGAAGGAGGGCAATTAAGCGAATCAATTCGCCGTCGCCCCTACGCCGTAGTCCTATTTGATGAAATTGAAAAAGCCCATCCCGATGTTTTTAACATCATGTTGCAAATTCTGGATGATGGACGAGTCACGGATTCCCAAGGTCATAAAGTTGACTTCAAGAATACCATCATCATTATGACCAGTAACGTTGGTTCCCAGTACATTTTAGATCTGGCAGGAGACGAGGGGCGTTATGAAGAAATGCGGAACCGAGTTTTAGATGTAATGCGAAGCAGTTTTCGCCCGGAATTTCTCAACCGCATTGATGAAATTATCATCTTCCATCAACTGCTGAAATCCCAGTTGCGGGAAATTGTCAAATTGCAAGTAAAACGGTTAGAACAAAGATTAGGCGATCGCAAGATGTTTTTGCGTCTCTCCGATGCAGCTCTAGACTTTTTAGCCGAAGTTGGTTACGATCCAGTTTACGGTGCTAGACCATTAAAACGTGCCATTCAGCGGGAATTAGAAACCCAAATTGCCAAGAGTATTTTACGAGGTGATTTTAGCGACGGCGATACCATCTTTGTCGATATCGAAAATGAACGCCTTTCCTTCAAGCGCTTACCCACAGAATTATTTGCCCTCAACACTGGTGAATAAATAATTCCCAGGGCTTACGCAACACCTTTATATGGTAGGGTGCGTATAGCCTGCGGCATGGCTAACGCTAAAGCGCAGCGTAACGCACCATCAACGCTATATAGCGCGTCTCAATGAGTTGTGCAATCCGTAGGGGCAACGTACAGTCTCGCATCGCCACCTCCCCATCTCCCCACCTGCCAAATTCCTGAGCATCAATCTCATTCCAACACCTCGCTGGGATAAGCTATGGTTAATCTCACCTACAACCAAAACCGCATTCTTCCCACCGCCGAAGAATTGCCATCATCTGACGAAACGCCAGTGGATAATCAGTTACAAAACGACATTCCCAATCTCCTTCTGAGCTTATTAGCCTTAATTTGGGCAAATCGGGATGATTGGTATTTCGGCGTAGATATGGGGGTTTATTATAACCCAGATGAAGCAGCAATTGTTCCCGATGGCTTTTTAGCAGTGGGAGTCAAACGGAATACTGGGGAAAAAGGCCGATTGAGCTATTTGCTGTGGGCAGAAAATAATATTATGCCAATTTTGTCTTTGGAAGTGGTTTCAGAGAGATATAACAGTGAATATGAGGAGAAGTTAGAAGATTATCAAAAATTAGGAATTCTCTATTATGCGATTTACAATCCTTTGAGCGGCAGAAAAGGTCGATTTAAAAATAGACAAAGATTGGAAGTGTATCGGTTAATAGACGAGAAATATGAACTTTTGCCAAGTGAAAATAATCGAGTTTGGTTGCCAGAGATTGAGTTAGCGTTGGGATATGAACATGGGGAGCATATTGGGTGGGAGCGGGAATGGCTCTATTGGTACGATGAGTCAGGAAATCGGTATTTGACGGCGAAGGAAAGAGCGATTAATGCGGAGGCGATCGCCCATCAAGAACGTCTGATTGCCGAGCGAGAACGTTTAATTGCCGAGCGAGAACGTCTAATTGCCAACCAAGAGCGGTTGGCTAAACAGGAGGCAGAAGCGATCGCCAACCAAGAGCGGTTGGCTAAACAGGAGGCGGAAGCGATCGCCACTCAAGAGCGGTTGGCTAAACAGGAGGCGGAAGCGATCGCCACTCAAGAGCGGTTGGCTAAACAGGAGGCAGAAGCGATCGCCACTCAAGAGCGGTTGGCTAAACAGGAGGCAGAAGCGATCGCCAACCAAGAGCGATTGGCTAAACAGGAGGCAGAAGCGATCGCCAACCAAGAGCGTTTAGCTAAACAGGAGGCAGAACAAAAAGCCCAACGACTTGCCGAAAAGCTTAGAGAGCTTGGCATTAACCCCGATGACTAAATGGTTAATTAAAAAGCCGCTGGCGAACCAACGGCTATTTATTTCAACTTAATATGGAGCTGAGGGGAGTTGAACCCACTGTCCGCACCGGGTATTAACCTACCGTTCATTCACAGGTTTAGCCCCTGTAATCCTAGGGGCGGGAATCATCTCTTATCCCGGATGATGGGATGCTCTGACAGAATCTTAATTAATTAGCTTGCCAGAGAGAGCTAACTAAAGCATCCGTTGGGGTTTGTCTGCAATCCTTAACGGAGTCAAACTGCAGACGCTCAAACCTGTTTTAAGGGTTTTTAGGCAATAGCAACTGCCTTACGAGCGAAAGGAACGATGTTGTTCGCATTTACTTTGTTTTTGAGTCCGGTATTTGCGAGAGAAGACTCACTCTCGACCTGCATCGCGGGGCAGCGTTCGCCAGCACGTCGAAACCGTGACAGCCCCAAGTCCGATATTCTGATTATAATCCCTTTTTTGATAATTGTCAGCTGGCATCCGAAGATTCGCCAGAAGAGGTTTCTTCGGACTGATGATTAATTTGCATTTTTTTGATGGCTGCCATCTGCTGTTCTAAACTAGCAAACAACCGATCGAGAGCCACCAATGCTTCGGTGGGCGATTGATGCAGGTGAGCGCGTTGGCGGATTTGCTCCAACTTCAACTGTAATTGCTGGGCTAAACTGAGGGCATCGCGACTGAGTTTTTCGACCTGTTGCTGCTGATAAAACTTCAAGGCGGCTCCCCGCAAGACTTGGAGCGTGGCTTCTTCTCCTTGCTTTCCTGGCATGACTCGCAAGCAGAGCAGCAATCTTTCTTGAAGATAGCGGCGCTCAATTTCCACTTGCCGAGGTTGCTCAACGGTAATTAAAGATAAATGCGCCATCATCTTCAGTTCGTTAATTGCCCCTTGGAAGACTGGCAAATCTAATCCTTCTAAAACCGATTGCAAAATGCCATCCTGACTCCAGAGAATGCGTCCCGAATTTTCCTGCCGCTCAAAATAAAGTCTGCCAATCCCGCCAATGAGTACCCGTCCGAGTAATTCAGCCAGCAATTGTGACGGCGGTAAATTTTTGAGGGCTTCAATGGGGCTAGAAAGGTAGTTGGCTTTGACTTGTAAAGCTGGCAAGCGGTCAATATTTGGCTGATTGGGATTGGTAGCTGTGGCTTGGCGCAGGAAAGATGTTGGGGGTTTAGTTTTTGCCGCTAATGGTGGCGAGTTGATCGGGACTTTTTGGTTTTGACCAAAATTGTCTTTGGTTTCCAACTCTGGCGAATCCGATCGATCGATCCGCTCGATAATTAAAGTAGGTTGCTGGTCTTGCTGGATCGTGGAACTTTGCCCAGAGGTGAATTTGGGGTTGTTGGCGGATGTATTTAGATGGTTTAAATAGGCAGAAAGCATAGCTTGGTGAACTTCGGCTTTAATCAACTGGGGTTTCAGAGAACAGTTTAAATAGGCTAGGATGCGACGGGCATAGTCCAGGGCTGAGTGATCCTGGGGATTAACCATACCTAGTTTGAGATAACTACCTTCTAGACTGAGGGGTAAGATTTGGTAATAGAGACAGGCTTCAAAAGGCAAGATACTGTCAATTAACCGAAACATCTGCTCGCTATCCATTGGCAATGCCCTGTCTGTCTGGGGGTGAGGGGGCGCGATTGGGCGAAGCCCAGCGCCAAAGGCGATCGCTGCTGTTCGTAGGGATACCATTTCAATGATATTGATATAAGTTGATTGGCGGCCTAGATGTTCCCCTAATTGACTCAAATGCGAGTGGTTTTGTGCCTATTGCTGGGTTGACAATTCCTGGACTTAGAGATCTTAATTCTACCAGGAGCCAGTTTAAGTTGGCGATCAGTAGTTCTGAAGCGTTTAAAAGCGAGTTTATCTAGTTTAATTAGAGGTCAACTTCTCTCGGTTGGGGATTTCTGGAGCTTTATGGCTGTCAGTAATTTCTCCAATATGATATGAGGACAAGTTATCAGTTGGATTTATTAAAGATTGATGCTAATTAATTTGCCAGGAAATAGGGGATTTTCGCGGTTAATTTTCGGCAGGGGAACGGTTAGCATTGCGCCAGGTTTGAGCAGCTAAATATAGTTGGCTCCATTCGCCCATGACTTGATGGGTTTTGAGATGCAATTCTTTGGCGATCGCTTCTACAGTTTTACCAGATTTCAATTGGCTCAATAGCTGCTGCTGTTCGGTGGTGAGACTTTCCCAGTAGCCTTGCCATTGTTGGGGGGTTAATCCCAAACTATGTTCTTGCAAGGAGGCTTCTAGCCAGTTGGCGACTAATTGGGGTTCGGTTTTCAGGGCAAAGACGCGAATGGCGTGGTAGCTGACTTTTTCCCGGAGGCGATAAACTTGCTTAATCGGCAATTGCAAAGCTTCGGCGATCGCTTCTTGGGAACGTCCTTGCAGGTATAATTTCAGCCATTCGGCAGCTTCGGGACTGACATTTTCGACTAAGTAGGCGGCAAATTGGTTTTTGACGGTGGAGCGCAATCCCTGTTGTTCTTCCCAGGCTTGATTGTCTTGATATTCTAGGACAGCTTGGGAATCAAACAAACTAATGGAATTATCGTTTTCGTCTAGGGGAATGGCATCAGAAACTAAGCGGACTGTTTCCCCTTCGGGTACTTGCGTCATTCCTCCCCGCGCTTGCCGACGCAGGTAGTTGACAAACCGATAAACTAGCAGGGGTTGGTTGCGAATGGGGCGCAAACAATATTCTTCGATGCTAGCAAATAGTAAGGTGTTCCGCAGGCGGGGATCTTCGGTACACTTGGCAATCCAGGCAATTTGTTGCTGGATATAGCGATCGCTGTTCAGCAACTCCTGAATTACTTCTTGCAGCACATCTCCGACAGCGCGCTGGCGATCGCGACTCAGTGCCACCCAAGTCCGAATTTTATTCCGCAATAATACTAGACTCCCCAACCGCTGTGTTAGGTTACGATAAGCACGTTCGGGCATCACGCCTAGATAGCGTTGTTGTAAAATCCGATAGCGATAGTCCATCGCTTGTTGGGCGATCGCGAGCTGATAGGGAGCCAGTTGATCGAATCGCTCCAGATCTTCCCCCAACAACCAGGAAATAATACTTTCCTGCATCTTGGGGCTTTGGTTAGGATAATCTCTCCCTAGCCGCGCTCTCCAATCTTCAGCTAGGACTGCTGCTAACTTCGCCATTAATTTGCTCCCTTCCCATCCCGATTTTAAACTTTGCACAATTGCCCCCTTCCTAATTGTTGACTCATTTGACCACGCTGGTGAATTAATTGAAGCGATCGCGCTCCCTCAAACTGCCCTACAGTGGTCACAATCAGGTTTTGACGCTGAACATAGTTTTTTGAGACGACGATCTGGTGGAATAAGTGACCGCGATCGCTACAATTTAGGTAGAGATCTCACTCCCAAACACCATTAAGTTTTGTAAATTTAAAAAAATCATAAAAAACTAACAGAAACAGGACTTACGCAGTTGCTCCGCATATAGCTTTGATGGTGCGTTACGCTGTCGCTTTAGCGTTAGCCATGCCGATAGGCTATACACACCCTACTAATAGAGGTGTTGCGTAAGTCCTGAGAAATTCTTGGGCTTTTACATAACCTTTTTTTATCGTCAGACTAAAAATGTATCCAGAGCAGATTGAGCAACAGATCCAACAATTACAGGAAGAACAAGCCCAAACTCAAGCCAGCTTAAATGCGGAAATCAGACGATTGAGATTTTTATTGGGATTGACAGAACGGCTGCAAACTGCTTCTGGCAACTTGCGAGAAATTGGACAGTTTGCCCTCACCTACTTAGTAGAAACCTTGGGAGCCGCCTTTGGGGATGTGAAAGTCATCAACGGAGAAGGTAAGAATGCCTGCGCTGCTATGGTGACGAATCAAGTTGCCACGGAATTTATTGCTACCTACGGCAAACCTGTCGTCGCCGAAATGGAAGTGCTACTTAAGCAACCCATTGCTTACGGACAGGGGTTATTGTGGCAAGTAGTGGAAACAGGCCAACCCCTATTTGTAGAAAACTATCATCAACATCCCCAAGCTATCCAAGGATTTCGCCATCCCGGTATTGGGCAATTGGGAATTTTTCCGATTCCGGCGGCGAGCGGGACAATTATTGGGGTGTTAACTTTGGAATCTCGGAGTTGGCAGAAACTGGAAGAAGCACCCCAACAAGATATGCTGTTAGCTGCCTGTCGCACTTTAGGGGCTGCCATTGAGCGCGCTCAGGCGCAGGAAAATCTCCGGCAAGCCAATTGCGATTTAGCTAAAGCTTGTCAATTGAAGTCAGAATTTTTGGCTTCCATGTCCCACGAATTACGAACCCCTTTAAATAGTATTCTGGGATTTTCGGACTTGATGATGCGGCAGACAGGGGGAAGTTTAAGCGATCGCCAACTTAATTATGTCAAAGCAATTGAAAGCAGCGGTCAGCATTTATTATCCCTGATTAATGATATTTTAGATCTGTCCAAAATTGAAGCGGGTAAAGCTGAACTTAATTTGCAACCCGTCTCAATTCCCGAACTCTGCACCGCTAGTTTAAAAATGATTCATCCCCGGGCAGAAAAAAAGGGGTTAGCACTATCTTTAGAATTGGATTATCGTTTAGCTCAAGCTAACTTAGATGAACGGCGCACTAGACAAATTCTGATTAATTTGCTTGCCAATGCAGTTAAGTTTACACCGGAAGGGGGACAAATTAAACTCAGCGGACGGTTAGCTTATGGCAGCCAACTCCTAGGAGAATTTCGTCCCGATTGCAGTCCAATTAATCCCCAAACTCCCTATCTCTGTTTGGAAGTGAAAGATTCAGGGATTGGTATTTCCAGAGATAAATGGCATTTATTATTTCGTCCTTTTCAACAAGTAGATGCTTCCCTCACCCGCCGCCATGAAGGTACAGGTTTAGGATTAGCTCTTACCAAGAGGTTAGCCGAACTGCACGGCGGTACGGTTTCTGTGGAATCCCAGGAAGGTGTGGGTAGTAGCTTTAAAGCTTGGTTGCCCTTGGCAGAGATGTTAGGGAAAAGCAAAATCGATCAACTGCCAGAAAAGCCCAATTCCCCAGCGGTGCGGCGGCAACGGGGAAGTGGTATGAAACGGATTTTGGTAGTTGAAGATCAGTTATTGAATCAAGCTTTAATTTCCGAGATTCTAGAATTGGAAGGCTATGCAGTGGAACTAATTTGTGATGGCGGCACAATGCTGGAAACTATTACTTCTCCTCTTGTCACAGAGCGATCGCTGCCCGATTTAATTTTAATGGATATTCAATTACCGGAGGTAGACGGATTAGAAATTATTCGCCAACTCAAAGCCAATAGTCTGTGGAAATCAGTCCCAGTAGTAGCTTTAACCGCTTTGGCAATGACAGGCGATCGCGATCGCTGTTTAGCAGCCGGGGCTGATGGTTATCTTAGCAAACCTTTAGACATAACTCAAGTATTAGCCACCACTCGCTTGCTACTAGAAAGCAAAGTCCAAAGCTTCATCTCCAGTTGATTAATTACCAAAGAATCGTAGAATCGTAGGTTGGGTTGGAACGACAGTGAAAACCCAACCTTGTATCTTAAGAGAAGTAGTAGATGGAAATTCTGACAATCAAAAACCTCCAAATAATTATTCGGCGATCGCTTTCGCTCCTGTTAGCGTTATGCTTGGCTTGCATCTGGGTACTTCTGGGTGCTACCCCAGCTTTGGCTCAAGCCAGAACGATTAATTACAGCCATACTTCTTTGCAAAATCGCGACTTTTCCCATACGGATTTAGTCGGAGCCGTGTTTGCAGCGGCAGAAATGCGGGGGGCGAATTTTGAGTCAGCCAATTTAAGCCAAGCTATTTTAACTCAAGGCAAGCTGCAAGGAGCCAATTTAGCCGGAGCTAACTTTACCGATGCGTTGCTGGCTCGCTTTGCGATCGCCCTATTATTTGACACTCCCCGGCCTAAAGGCACGGGGATTCTTCGTTCACCGAGCCAACTTGCCCTGACAGGGGATGTCCAATCCGAGTAGAGGTCGAATCTCCTGAAGCGTTCGGCTCTAAGAGCCAAGTTCCGGTATGCCCTACCGTACTCAAGGCTAATTTCAGGATATTGATGGCAGCA